>JAZDIE010000183.1:0-2674 GCA_043805295.1 Pseudomonadota bacterium | reverse complement strand
TTCTCCAGTGTGTACTTTGTAATACACCCGGTCATATTGACGACCAAAGTTAAGTTTGCCACCGTCCATGGTGGCAACCAAAAAACACGCTATATTTCGGATTCTAACTAATTTCATAATCCTCCCCTTGTAGCTTGCCCTAGTCTGCGTATTATCCACAGGTTAAAGGCGAGTCGGTAAAATGGTTAACAGTGATTTTCTCGGTATTGTTTTTCTGCCTCAAAATCTCTTTTTTCTCTCTCAATTTCCCCATAACATTCTTCACAGACATTATCTTGGTAGTTGCCTTCTACCCCACAACACGTGCAAAATTCTAAATTTGCCATAGCCGTGCTCCTCTCTTCACTCGCCTTTAATCTGAGGATAATCCTCAGTGCGCCCCTCCCCCCTCAGCGGTATCTCTCGGGTGAATCATGGTCATCCCTGCTTCAGCACCCCGCCCGTCTCTTCGTGCGCCTCTCTGACTCTCACCCTTCACCGTGTGAGGTCGGTCAGATTCAAGTTTTCAAAGAGCAAAAATCTTATTCTTAAAATTCGTCAATCTTGTCTAATACGTTCTGGTATGCCTCAATTTCGGCTGACAGGTGATAAAAAGGGTTTCCTTGGTCAATAAGCAACTCGCGTCGTGAGATTTCTTTCTCAATCCAAGTCCTTAAAATGTCTATTTTATTTCTCATATTAGTTTCCTCCCATTCCAAATATTTTACCGTCTGCGCTTGTTACTGTTACGCGGCGGAGATGGTTCCCATAGATAAAGCCCTTCAAGGTGACAATATCTCCGTTTTTCAGATTCCAGGCTGCTCCGCCCGCATTATCACTATGCCAAATCACTTCACCATTAAGAGGAGTGAGAAACCTGACATAAGGCGTTTCCCATGACATACAACCCACCAGGGAACTACCAACCTTTGCAACCATGACCTTCGTTTCGATTTTTTTTCCCTTCGCCATTTTCCAGTCCTCCTACCCTATGGGGAGCAAAAAACCCATAACTTCATATCATAGACACTTTGCGGAGGTGAACCCATGCTAGATATGTCACGAGTGACAATTTTGGGTAAAACAAAATTTCGATATTGCCTGTTTGACTGTATTTTGTCATGCATTTACCCTTGACAAGCCTAAAGGCCAGTTTTTGATAAGCGAAACTTTTCAAGTCGGTATCTAAACGATCTTGAGCTTATTCCAAGGTATCTTGTTGTTTTTGCTATGTTTCCATTGTGTAGGTCTAGCGCGGCCTTTATGAACTCGAATTCAATGCGAAATAGAGCGCTATCTAAGGTTTCATTATCATTAAGACTTGTATTTACTTGTTTCCAGTCAAACTTAGATTCAAAGTTGTTTTTGCGGCTCTCAGATACAATGAAGACGTTAAGTCCCATATCCCCTAAAGCCTGAAGCATCGTTTGTTGTGATTTACGGATTAGATCTCCGCTTCCTTTTGCTTCAACAAAGAAGATATCTCCATCTGGACTTTTAATCATGAAATCGGGCCAACCTGCCCTTAAAACTGTGAAGCCTAAGTCAGTGAATGATTTGTGGATATTCTTTTCAATAGCATACATAATATATATCCTCCTTTAATTAGTACTGATATACAGTAATCTCTATACTCATAAATGTCAAGAGCAAAAACTGTAATCATTATATATAGAGTCACCGATTTTCCCTTGACAAGGTATTGACAGGCAAAAATGGCTTGAAAACGTCTTGCGATTATTCCCTTGACAAACCCCAACCTGTTGTGATTTAATTTCAAACATGACACGGATTGATGCACCTTATATTTGTGGGGGTCCCGGCTATGATTAGCTGAGGAGCCCCTTTTTTTTGACCATTGGCCTAGTCTCCGCGAGACGTGTTAGGCAGCCAACCGGGACGATTGGAGAGGTATGCCCACATTCAACGAGTCGTTTAGAGACGGACGGTTCCTCAGTTGCGTAGAGCGCTGGCACACGCTCAGACAGGGCGGCATCAGTATTTCCAAATCTCAACACCCCGACACCTACCACAAAAAACCCCTGTTCTGTGCCTTGATGTTTTGTGCATTCCAGGGTTTGCGATGGCCGTTAAGGGATTATCTAGCTGGCAAGCAGACGGGATCCCTCAGAACCGCCATGAAGTCCGCCCGCGATTGGTTGCAGGACAACCACCTGTTTTTATACGCTAAAGGGGACATCGACCCGGATTTAGACCCTGAAGACCTGATTGACTATGAGGCAGCAGAGAAAATACTCTGGGATGCAGGAGTAAGACGGCTAAGGGATGAGCGGCGGCAACAATTATCAAATCCGCGCCGACCAGATCCAAGAAGACCAATATAGGCTATCAGAGGATCAAGGCTGGCCATCAATCGAGGATCCTATCGCTATCAAATGGCCACCGGCCATCTGGGAGGTCCTGACAGTCAAATACCTACACGATCCGCGCCGGCGCGTGACGCTCGGTAAACTCGGTGTCATGGCAGGATATGAGGTCTAAAGAGTTGAGCAACCAAAAAGACATTTTCAATTTAATTAAAGCCCTGGCCGGCCAAGCCAATATCCTAACCATCCCGAGGGCTTTTATCAAATTCACCGGCAGCGTCGAAGCGGCCCTCCTCCTCTCTCAAATCATCTATTGGGGCGACCGCAACCCAAGAGGCAAGTGGTTCTATAAATCATACCGGGAATGG
>JAZDIE010000182.1:0-9013 GCA_043805295.1 Pseudomonadota bacterium | reverse complement strand
TCTGGAATTGCTATATCCTCTGCATACCGTTCTTTTTCCGCATGAAAACATATTTCATATTCACCCCGCCTTACTTTATCTCTGATTTCCTCAATCTTCATTCTATCGTTTGCAAAATCTTTCGAATTCTAATCTGGGAATATTTGGGGGACGCCCAGAATATTTGGGGGACGCCCTTCAATTATTCAATTCCCCATCTCGCTTCGCAATGCGGCTACGCCTCAGGACTGAGTGACCAGGACTGCGGACTGCGCAAAGGAGCGTAACATAAAGAGTGTGTTACTTTTCAATATTTATCATACTGAACTCTTAAATTACAGCAATGTCCGGTTAGAAACTTGCATGTAAGTGTCGAATACTTTTCGGTATTACCGCCGAGCAGGTTGCCTTCGCCTATAAGCTCAGGTGGAACATCGAGATTTTCTTCGGCTGGTGGAAACGCCATCTGAAAGTCTATCACTTGATTTCAAGGAGCCAAGCCAATATGGACTGATGGTACAAATGCTGGCCGGATTGATTACCTATATTCTCTTGGCCATCTACTGTCATGACCAGCATCACGAAAAGGTTTCTGTCAAACGTCTTCGGGAAATATCCATCAATATCCGCAACGAAATGAGTATCGAGAATATTATCAATGAAACCGACGTCGGGTACTATCAACTGCCAAACCAGGATCAATCACATGCAAATCTTTAACCGGACATTACTGATTATGAGTCATCGATCTTTTTTAATTAGCCCTTCGGTTAGATTTATTATGAGTCAATTCGTATGCCAGTCAAGTAAACTTTAAAACAAGGCTTCAACATCTCTATACCCACTCAATATTCTTGCTACTTCTATGGCCTGATTCGTGACCCTATAAAAAATCAGATACCGTTTAACAGGCAGACAACGGATACCTAGCAGCAGATCCCTTCGTTCTCTACCAATTTCGGGAGCAGAGCATAAGCTTATACACTTTTCATAGATAAAGTCGATAAATCGATCCGCAGCTAAGGGTGAATCAACCGCAATATAGAGCCATATTTCAGTCAGGGGCAGATAAATGTGCCCTTGAGGAAGCAAATGGCGATGCTGCTCTTATTGCGAAGGCGCTGGGCAATATCGCTCGGGCTAAAGGCATGTCACAAGTGGCGCGCGATGCTGGTCTGTCCCGTGAAAGCCTCTACAAAGCACTTTCAGGGGAACGGAATCCAGGTTTCGACACAATTCTTAAAGTAGTAGCCGCACTTGGTTTGAAACTGCATGCAGAAGCAGTTTAAGTTAATAGCCAAACAGCCTAATAACAAATTCACGGATGGGGCGTGGAGGACGTAGGGTAGGTACAAATTGGAAAGTTTTAGCAGATCATCTTCACTGCCGATACCGCTGCCTGCGCAGGCCAACCTCTATAATGACTCATCTTGATTGACCTCCCAAATATCCCCTAAATCAAAAATACGCCATGCTCTACACGGCAGCCGTGTGTTCAAAAAGTAGCAGCTAAACTGTTAACATTCTGGAGCGATGTCTTCTCTGCGAAGGGTGTCATGGCCTACAACTGTTGATACGAATTGTAGCTGTTATTTCTTCAAATACCTCCTCAAGGTCGCCACCCAGTGATTCTCTTACAATGACTTCATTTGTTACAGTTTCGTGCTTATGATGTGGATAGGTTGATATGCCCGGCCAATGCGGAGAGTTATCCCACCGGCAAATCAAAGCCCCCATCTTATCTTGCCAGTGGTAAGCATATTTGAACATGAACTCACCAAACACCACTTGTCTTATAGAAAGCACGCTCCCGTCTACAAATACAATTTTTGCTTTAAACCGAAGGTTTGCTCCTGCTTGATCAAATTCACTAATCAAACATGATTGAACAAGCTCTCGGTATCTTTCTGTCAGATTAAGCAGCATACTGTAATTCTTCTATCTTGCTCCGCCACCATCTTAAAGCTGCATCAGCATACTCCCAGTCCATAATATCATCTTCTTCAGAAAAACTCTCCTCCTGCTGCTTCTGATGAATCCGCTTCTTAAAAGATTCTAAACATTCACCATACTTATTCTCAAAAAACGCACACTCAGCCTCGTAACGGGATAGCTTTGCTAGTCCAGTCAGGATAAGATGCTCTCTCACAATCATTGTTTCTGTCTTGCCAGTCTTATTGAGCATTTCATTAACTGACATATTCTAGCCTCCTTTAAACTCCAAAAATGAGAACAGCAAAACTAAACGAAACAACGTCCCTCTTTGCCTTTTTTATCTAGCCGCAGACTAACGCTGACACACGCAGACTATAGTGCCGACAATCTGTCGGCATAACAACCTCCACTTCGCACAGCGATTGCTACTTTTATTCGGCCATGTCTGCTGAATGGGAAATACATCTGCGTAGTCCGCGTCCGTCTGCGGTTAATCCCCTATCTTATCCTCTTTCGCTTTATAAATACCAGGGAGGAATTGGGGGACGGGAATTGGGGGA
The DNA here is from genome assembly GCA_043805295.1 of Pseudomonadota bacterium. Taxonomy (GTDB): domain Bacteria; phylum Desulfobacterota; class Desulfobacteria; order Desulfobacterales. The sequence continues at coordinate 6,539 of JAZDIE010000182.1, read as the reverse complement.
CGGGTATTGATTTATTGATATGGACTATCCCATCACTTTAAATTGCTTTTTTTACGATTTTTTCGCCCTGTTCTGCCAATTGGCTGGGTGGGACATGGGGACGCCCATGTTTTCATGCGTTTCCTGTTTTCTGACAGGGCAAATAGGGGACGTCCATGACATTTCAACTTTCTATCAGGGAAAGCCCAAGGGGACGTTGGTGCAGAAAGTGCTTAGTGTCTGCACAGGCTGTCTTAGGGAACGGGAAACGCAGGCGACCCCTTCCCCATATTATACTTTTTTATGGTTCTATGTGAAATACAGTGGGTAATCAAATTTCAGTTTACCGCACAGGAAGTAAATCATATTGATAAAGTTATTGAGATTGCGGAACCCCCGAGCGCGGCGTTTGGCCAATTGCACTTTGTTGTTAATGTGTCATATGGTGTCAGACCTACACATTTGACAAAGAGGGGGTTTTGCGGGACGCCCTTTACTTTTGCAGTTTTTCTATTTCTCTCCCTACCCTCCTTCATCCACAGACTGAATATTAGACCCCGCATGCTGCGGGGCAGGCAGGATTTACAGGATCATGGCCGCCGCGCTTCAGTAACGAGTCCCCAGGACTGAAGACTGAGCGAAAAAATACTGCGCGCTAATTTTGAGTTTGAATTCTTAGTTGTGTGTTCAGATCCAAGGATGAAAACAATATGGGCTAAAAAGCAAACGCGGTCTATTGTTAGTATAGGTAGTCGACAAGCTTTAATAGCTTTCTCATTCCCTTATGTGTTTTATTTCTTATAGACATCCCCCCGCGACGCCAAAGTTACTGCAACGAATACAAGATTCTCTTTATCAACTCTCAGCAAGACGCGCCACTGGCCGATTCTAATCCTCCATTCAGGACGCCCTTTCAATGGTTTCACATTCTGACTAACTGGGTCATTCTTGAGTGCAAAGAGCGCTTGCAGGATTCTCTCTCGCTCAGCTCTATCAAGTTTCGCCAACCGCTTTTTAACGCTGGGAGCAATGATGACCTGCCATTCACCATGACTAGGTATCTCAGTCATTCAATAGCTCCTGCATAACCTGTTCGATTGGTTGTCCCTTACCCGCCAGGTACTCTTGCCAGCCCTGTTCAGCTTCGTGAAGCTCCTGGTCGGATATAGCATCTTGCTCAAGCATGTCCTGCATTGCTTCCCACAAATGAATCGGCACAACAACGGCTATAGTCTTTCCAGATTGGCTGGTTATATATTGATATTCCATAGTAGCCTCCAAAATGTCTTAGTTCAAATATCTAGGTAAATTAGGGGACGGGTATTGATTTGTTGACATGGACTATTCCATCACTTTAAATTGCTTTTTTTTACGATTTTTTCGCCCCATTTTGCCGATTGGCTAGCCGGGAAAAATAAAGGGGAAATAAAGGGACGCCCTTAACTTTTAAACTTTCGTCCTCTAACCCGTCTTACTGATTATGCTCTAACGCAAAACGTATAACGCTTTGACTTAACCAGACCCCACGCGCACGCATTCGATCCAATGCTTCGGGAATTGAAAGCGGATATCCCATATGCCTTGCTTTCAGCAGGATACCTATTGAACCTGTGAGGTTGAGGCCAGATAAACGTGCAATTCTCCTTCCCACCATTTCGTCGATGCAAACCAGATGCACACTTTCTTGGAGCGCGGTTTGGATTACCGATGCCTCACCACGATCAAGTGAATTCCGCAGGTAGGGCTGTAAGATAATGGGATTAGGTTTGATTTCCAACCAAGATGCCTGTTCAAAAACATCCAAACCAAAAGCGTCACTTCCTCCAGATCTGATTTCTTCTGCCACCTCATAAGGCACCACGACCCGTGTATATAGGGTGCGAAGCACATCAAGATTTCCAATAGCTGCCGTAAGGGCAATAAGCGGTGTAGTATTGATGATAACAACCTTGGTTGAGTCAGGCATTCGCTATGTCCTCTGCAAGCTCCGCACCATCCATATCTATAACGGCAACTCCATAACGATGCAACTCTCCAAGAAATTGCACTCGGTTCATCCCGACAAGCGAAGCGGCCATACCAGAGGATAATCGCTTCATTTCATACAGTTTAACAGCCATCGCCATTTTGGCTTCCCGCTCAAATTGTTGTGGTGTACAATGAGCTGCGTCAGGCAATTTGCCTGGCACTTCAACGATTATTTGCATGATATATTCCCTCCTGAAAAAGGGCAAATAGGGGACGCCCATGAAATTATGCGTTTCCTTCAATTTTTCCGATTACCGGGCAAGTATAGAGGCCATTCATCAAAGCTCAGAAATCATAAAAATGTGTTGCGTTTTGGGTGTTGTATTTTGCGTTGAAACCGAAAAGGAGCAAAAGGACAGAAGCAGAAAATTGTTTTGAGTTTTGTGCTTTGAGTTCAGAAACAGGTAATTTTGTGGCATTAAACGGTAATTATCAACTCAGTGGGTAGTGGCGCGTCAAAATCTTCAGACACTTTGGCCTTCCCTTTGAGGATGCCGAAACGAATTTTCGGCTTGCACGCTTCAATCCTGGGAATCAGCGCCATAGGTTTGCCGGCCTTGACTATGATAAACTCTGTGCCGGAAGCTACATTTTTAAGCAACTGGGACAGGTGTGACCTATTTTCTTAGCAAGGTCATCAATTTTAAATTCTATTTCCAGAGAGTAAGTTTCTAGGACAATCGTCACGTCAAGGTCTGAATCTTGGGGGAACGCACAGTGACGCCCCTTGCTTTTGCAGTTCCTATATCTCTCCTTATTCTCGCTTAGGCCTCACATACTGCGATGTGGATGTTCTTCCGTTATAGGCACCTCTCCAGGAATACCGTATGTCGCGCACGTGGACGAAAATATCAGATAGCAAACATTAAATTCCCTCATTACCTCAAGAAGGTTTAGCGTATTCACTACGTTATTACGATAATACTTTGCGGGATCAACCATGGACTCGCCGACATAGGCAAAAGCGCTGAAATGCATTGCCGCGCTAATTGGAAATCTCTTGAAACAGAGCCTTATCTGTTCCTGATCGGCCAGATCACCAAGCACAAACTCGCCCCACTTCGCAAACGCCCTATGGCCATAGGTCAAGTTGTCAAAAACCACGGTCTTGTAGCCGCCCTGACTCAAGACCTTATTAACATGTGATCCTATGTAACCTGCGCCACCTGCTATCAGGATATGACTGTCATTTCTCATCATATACGAAACCAATCAAAAACGCTCTTAATTTGAACCGCTAAGGCACGAAAGGTTAATGGCCGGCTTCATGGCTCTTTAAAAAGCTCCGCCCCTTGGATTACGAAAGATCATGCCTAAATAATCAATGCTTCCAAATAGATACGTCGTCCCCAATACAAAAATATAGTATCACGGGAAGCCTAAAAAGACAAGAACCTAACACAACCTTCATCTTAGACAGCTAATGTGGATTGTTCTTGAAACCGCTCCGACAAAGGAGCGGCTACAATAGCGCATAAAACCGTAAAAAGAAGCGCATTGGCAGGTATGTGAAGGTTAAAGTCTGCTATGCTGTGAACCAGCATAGCTGTAATGCCGGTGAGGGCGCCGAGCGTTGTCGCACGCACAAGCCGGCTTGGATTTTTCAGTTTATGCCACCCCCTGCGATACAAGGCGATCCCCATCCATATGATAAGCGGGACAAGCAAAAGCCCTGTCTCTGATATAAAATGCACATAGTCGTTATGTGCCTCAGCAAAATGACTGGTAAGACCTGGCGGCTGATATTTAAGAAACACTGTCTTAAATGTTCCAGGTCCAGCTCCCAGGATAGGATGGTCTTTTATCATGCGCATGGCTGCTTTCCATACAATAAAACGTTCATGCAAGCTGGCATCTTCTTCTTTGTTTGCAATAGTAAGGAATCTCTCCACCACAGGGGTGGTTGAAAGGGCAATAGTTATAACCGCAAACGTTCCAACCAAAATACCGGCCAAAAGCCGCTTTGCTCTAAAACGCCTGCTGACAAACAACGCACAACACATAAGACCAATGCTGACGAAAAAACCAACCCACCCACCACGGGAAAGGGAAAAAATAAGGGCGGTAACCATAAGCAGCGCGAGATAAATTATAAATATACGTTTTGCCAGCGACACCCTGGTAAGCAAAAACCCAAAAACAAGGGGGATGCTCATTTCCAAATAACCTGCCAGGTGGTTGCGATTTCCATATGTCGAAGAGAGGCATCCTGTAGAATCCCCTAAATCTCTATAATCCCACCACGTAAAAGGGTTGATCCCAAATTGCTTAAAAAATCCAAAAAGGGAAAGAAACGCCCCCACGCCAATAATTACATAGCAGATATGCCAGAGATGATCTCTGTTTTGTGTTAAATAAACAACAAGGTAAAACCAGACAAGGTAGTCGGCAAATAAAAAAATCGACTCGATACTGCTCAAACGATGCAAAGAAAAAAGACCGGAAAGTAGAACAAGAGTAAAAAGAAAGATAAAGGGGGTATTAAGCGGAGTTGGTATTTGCTTCCACTTCCAGACAAGGATTCTTTTAATCAAAAAAAGAGTCAAGGCAAGCAGGGTTGCCATATGAATAATAGTTATTGCCCAAGGGAGCACAGAACCCCTGGCAAGGGGGGTAAATATAAGAAGCATATAAAGAATATACAGGATAGCGCGGGTTCCGGCTTTTTGCGAGTTCATCGTTGCGTTTTAGCCTCTAGCTCTTTAACCTTTTGCTTGTAAGACTCATTTCCAGAGTCTATATTAAGCGCGTATCTGTAATAGCGAAGAGCCGAGGCATAATCTCCAAGCTCAGTATACGCCTCAGACATATTGGCATAAAAAGATGCGTTATTAGGCTGCATTGCAACAGACTTCTGCCAGTCGCTTATCGCGCCCTTATAATCCATTTTATCCCAGCGAAGCCAAGCCCGATAATTATATATCCCCGGAGACTTGTCACTCTGACACTTGATTGCAAGCCCGGCCTCCTCTTCAGCCCTATCCAGTTTACCTAACCGTTTGAGGAGTTCTGAAAAAACAAGGTGATAATAGCTGTTTTTGTTATCCTCCACAGTCGCCCTTTGGATGGCAAGCTCCATCTCATCCAGATTCCCTTCCTGCTCCGCAACCCGGGCAAGCCAATAGTAAGTCTCAGCCATTGGCATCCTCTCGTTCATCTCTGAAAGCATCTCTTTTGCCTCAGTATATCGCCTAAGATCAAGCAAACAACGCGCGATTACAAGATCAGCCTTATAAGGAAAAGGATATATACGATCCTTTGCTTTTTTTAAAAACTCAAGTCCAGCGCAAAGCCGGTTTTGACCTCTAAAAAAATTGTATATTGCATCTAAATCCTGATCTCTTGTCTTGCTTAATTGAATCCCCTGTAACAAATAGACCTCGCCTTGCTCAAGGTCGCCTTTTCTCACATAGAGTTTCCCAAGTTCAATAAAGTCATAATTACTATTGGCATGTGACTCATAGGCAAGCGCCTCTTTATAGTGCGATATAGCCTTGTCCCATGCCTTTTCTTCAGCAAACAGCGAAGAGAGTATTATGTGCGCGCTCCTGAGCGAATCGCCTCGGTTAATTGCCTGCTGAAGCCCTGCCATACAAGCATCTTTTACCTGGTCAGACCATAAGCCTTCGTTCCGCAAACTATTGACCGAAGAAGGATAGACGCAGGCAAGAGCCTCTACTTCGTCAAGCATCCGGCTATATTTCTTTTTATACATAGCGTCATAAGTCCAGATCGCTGCGTTACTCCTTGGCTCGTCGCTGCAACGTACAGGAAGTACGCCTCGCTCCTCGCCTGCGTCGCGCCTTGCGCTATGTCTTATGACGCTATGTATAGTAGTATTGAGATATCTAATAAAAGAGTATCTAAACAGAATCCCGTTAGGGCGCAACTGAACTGCCTTCTGAAAACTTGGGATAGGATTATAGGTTGATTTGATGTCATGGGGACGGCAGGCATCTAACTCTTCAAGTCGAGCCTCAGCCAGCGCCATGATATAGAACGCCTCTGCGTCAATAGGATTGAGCAAGGCTGCCTTTGACGCAGCATCCCTTGCTCTTTGAGCTGACTGAAAAGAATCTTCGCAACCTGTCTTGATCTGGCTTAACTTGAGATGGGTTTCTGAGAGATCTTTAAAGATCTTCCAGTTTTTCGATTGATATGAGGCTGCTTTTTCAAAATGATACGCGGCCAGCCCAATATGTCCTTGCTGAAAAAAGGCCTCGGCCCGATGGCAATGAATATCGCCAATTAATCGGATCGAAAGAAGAAAAAAAACTATGGAGGCAATTACAAAAACAATGCCGCAAACAAGATATCGGTTCAGCCGACTAATGCCCATCCTCTCCATTTATATCCTGATCTGACCAACTCCCTAAATAAGCTCAGGCTGCTAACCGCTCTTCATTCTGTATGATAATCTTAGGGTCTAAATTTTTACACGGCACCGGCAACCCTTGTTCCATTAATAGTCTAACATGTTCCTGCATCCCCCATCTCGCCTTGTATAAACAATCCTCTACTGAATGCCCAAT
>JAZDIE010000181.1:0-8598 GCA_043805295.1 Pseudomonadota bacterium | reverse complement strand
ATTATCCCAAGATTCAAGATATCAGGAGATTTATTGCTGGTCAGACAATATCGCATAATTTTTGAAAAATACGTGATAGGGTTCCCTGCCGGACTTGTGGATCATGGGGAAACAATTGAAAAAGGCGCGTTGCGGGAGCTGCGGGAAGAAACAGGCTACTCAGGTAAAATAGTTTCTGTCTCGTCCATGTTGAGCGTACATAGCGCCCTTGTTCATGAAATGGCTTATTGTGCCTTCATCGAGTTAGACGAAAACACCTTGCCAGTGGAACAATCCCTTGAAGACTCAGAAAACATAGAGGTGTTTAGGGTAAAAGAGAAAGGGCTTTTCTCGTTTTTTGACCAGGCAGCCAAACATGGGGATATTATAAGCGCAGGACCATGGCTTGTTGCTTTAACCGCTAATTGGCCTAAACATCCTGTATCTGATGTTTGATGAACTCTCATGCGCTGTTGTTATGTTGTTTGCGGCGCCAGCTTGAAACCCAGGAAATGAGTCGGCTAAGCTCAGAGGCCACTCCATCCTTGATGACACAATAAATTCTGATCAGTATCCTGTTAGCAATAGCCACAATCGCTTTTTTAGCGCCGGGGAAAGACGCGTTGATGTCCGGTTCCGTAACCGCCAGTATCAACAGAGACCAACTTTCCGCCTTTAAATTCCAAAAATTTTATAAACTTCCTTGCGCCCATATTGTATGTCCATCGTTCAATTCTGCTTTTTGTTGTTGTCTTTTTTGCTATTCTTTGTGGCGAGACCTCGGATCCCCCACGTTCTTGCGGAAGGGTATTTTCATATTCTGAATTGGATGTTTCTTCAACTTCCTCTTTCTCAATAGAATCAGGCTCACCACATTTTGCCCGAACCTCTGCTGTTGAGTTACCCGCTGAAACAATAGCGTTTCCACATCGACAATTCGTCTCAGCATGCGCTACGATAGGTATTATCAAGACTGCCGCTACTATCATTGCAAGAATTGCCCTCATTTTTCTCTAATCCTCCCCCCTTAAAAACAAATACCCCAGATCCCATTTCTGGGAGACCGGGGTATTGTGTAATAACAGATATAATTAGTGCGCAGCCTCTTCTTTCTTGATGGACTTTACGGTACCCTCTGCTGATTCTACAGCTACGTGGTCACCGACAGCAATCCCCTCAAGCATTGCGGGCTCTGCCTTAAGCTCTGTCTCCTCGCCTGCCGGCCCCTTAACTGTAACTGTGCCAGCAGCTTGGTCAATTTTGGTTACTTCGCTTGTTGCGCCAGCCGGAGCTGCAGCCTCTTCTGCCATAGCAACGATACCGGTAAAGGCAACGAACATCATAATAGCCAATGATAAAACCGCTAATTTCTTCATTATGTTTCACCTCCTTTCGTAAAACGAATTATGTTATAGGCTTATAGCAAGTCTGATGCCACATTGCAATAGCACGCATAATAATATTTTTTAAAAAATATTTATCTAGTATTTTAAATACGTTATCCCTTTATATATAATAAAGGAAAGACTAGTCTCCAAACTTTTCGCCTAACTAGATTTCACCGTTTGGTCTATTGGCTTCACCGCTTGGTTGATCGGCTTCACCGTTTGGTTGATCGGCTTCACCGCTTGGTCTATTGGCTTCACCGTTTGGTAGATTCATCCTTTGGATTCCAAACTTCTTGACCCTGTTTTCAAGCACCCTGTGTGTGGTTTTTAGGAGTCTTGCAGCGCGTGAAATATTCCCCTTAGAACGCTCAATTGCCTTGAAAATAATCTGCTTTTCAAGCGTCTCAAGCGAAATACCCTCTGGCGGAAGATCAAAATTGATATCGCTGAACCTTGGCGCTGGATGCCCGCCTGACCGAGTTTCACCGTTTGGTAGGTTCATCCTTTGGATTCCAAACTTCTTGACCCTGTTTTCAAGCACCCGATATGTGGTTCCGAGGAGTCTTGCAGCGTGCGAGATATTACCTTCAGAGCGCTCGATTGCCTTGAAAACAATGTGTTTTTGAAGCGCCTCCAGTGAAATACCCTCTGGCGGAAGATCAAAATTGATATTGTCGGCCTTTGAGATAGTTGGTATATCCAGGTCAGGAGGCTGCAAAACATCTCCCTTGGATATCAATACCCCTTTTTCTATCACAGAATCGAGCTGTCTTATATTGCCAGGCCATGCATATTCCATCAACATTTTCATCGCGCTGCTGCTTATGTCATGGACAGTCTTATTGAGCACGAGATTGTATTTTTCTACAAAATAGTTGGCCAAAATGAATATATCAGACGCCCTTTCCCGTAGAGAAGGCAATTCAATGTTAAACCCGTTTAACCTATAGAACAAGTCCTCCCTGAATCCCCCCTTGCCTATCTCTTCAGACAATTTTTTATTAGTGGCAGCGATAACCCTGACATTAACCAAGATCTCATCCCTTCCGCCAAGTCGTCTTATTTTTTTTTCTTCCAGAAACCTCAGCAATTTTGCCTGTAACCCGATAGGGATCTCTCCTATCTCGTCAAGGAAAGGGTTCCATTATGTGCGGCCTCTATTAATCCTCCCTTTCGAAGGGAAGCGCCTGTAAACGCCCCTTTTTCGTATCCGAAAAGTTCGCTTTCTATTAATGTTTCCGGTATGGACGCGCAGTTTATAGCCTGGAACAAGTTGTCCTTTCTCAGACTTAATGAATGTAGCGCCCTTGCCACCAGCCCTTTCCCTGTGCCGGTTTCGCCGGTTATAAGCGCTGTGACATCAAGCGGGGCGACAAGCTTTATAAAATCAAGAACTTTTAATATGCTTGGGTGTTTGCCGATTATCCCCTCGATTGAAGAAGGATTTGTCAGTTGTTTTCTAAGCTGAATATTCTCCTTTATAAGCGCCACACGTTCAAACGCCCGGCGGGCGGTAATCAATAGCTTTTCTCTTTCCACCGGCTTTGTTATGTAATCAAATGCCCCTTTTTTAACAGCCTCAACAGCGGATTCTATGCTTCCGTGGGCGGTAAAGATTATAAATTCCACCGGCTGCCTGGAACCCCCTTTTAATCGTTCCATTACCTCTATCCCATTCATGTCCGGCAGTTTCAGGTCGCACAGCACCACCTCAGGAAGAAACTCGACAAATATCTTCCCTGCCTTTTCCCCGTTTTCCGCGCATTTAACGGTAAACCCCTCGCTTTCCATTATGGCCTTAAGGATATCCCGCTGATATTCCTCATCGTCTATGATAAATAGTTTGCCTTTTTCCATAGGTTGCTTTGCTCTCTTAGCGCCCCTACGCTACTGAGATTGTCACCTTTATCATTGTCCCTGTCCCAATTTTGCTTTGCACTTCAATAGCACCGCCGTGGGCCTCAACAATACGTTTAGTTATAGCCAGGCCAAGCCCTATCCCCCCTTCTTTAGCGCTGAAATAAGGCTCAAATATCCTCGCAATTTTATCAGGGGGTATCCCCTGGCCAGTGTCATTGAATTCAAAGCAGACATTATCAGATTCTTTTTTAATGGATATTGTCAGCACCCCTCCAGCATACATTGCATCAATAGCATTGCCTATTATATTTGAGAAGCACGATTTAATTTTGTCTATATCGACAATAACAACAGGAACCGGTTTAACATAGTCTTTTTTAACAGTTATCCCCCGCTCTTTCAGCCGCTTTTGGTTTAATCCAAGCACATCTTCCACCGGAAGGTCCCCCCGCAATGGAATTGGATAAAGCCGTAGCTCTCTTCCAAGATCAAGAAAATTTGAGACCATCTGGTCAAGCCGCTTTATTTCTTTCTTCATCTTTTGGATCAGTTCGGAAAGTTCATTGTTTGTCCTGACAGGAGGCAAGGTAGCAATGTGATCAAGCGTAAGACCGATAAAATTCATAGGATTTCTGATCTCATGGGCAATACCTGAAGATAGGTGAGCGAGTTGCGCCTGTTGTTCAGCCTTCTTAAGTTTCTCTTCTATTGACTTTTGTTCCCTCAGCCTATGCACCGCCTCTGTGAGCGATCCTGCGAGTTGGGCCATTTCACCCTGAAGATTGTCAGGGAGACTTGGCGGCACGCCATCGGCTAAAGAGCGCATAGATTTGATAAGCGACGAAATAGGCTTTGTATATTGGTAAGATATGAAGATACAGAGAAGAATTCCAATGCCAAACAAAGGCACCAGAATAGCCATCCTTGAATAGTGCATCTCTTTGCTTAAGCTTTCAAAATCTCCCAGGTACATATTGATGTGTATATATCCCAGCAAGGAACCTTCTGCCATAACCGGCATATTAACATTATAAAATTTTTTAGATGTATCACCTTCTCCGCCCAGGCTGGCTTGTATAAAAAGCTGCTTTTTTGCAACGCTTATCTTGCTCCCCACACGGCGCTGGTTTGAGCTCATAATAACTTTCTGATCGCTGCTCAATATAGAGACTTCCTTGATCCCTTTTTTCGCCAATTTGGCTGTATAATCCTTGAGCCTGGCCTCATCGGTTTTACCCTTTGCGGTGATCTGATCCACGCTTACCTGGATAGCGTTTGTCAGATCGTCAATATGATCCTCGATAAAACTTAATATTTTCCTCTCGCTTTTGACTTGTGAGTAAGCAAGTGCGCCTAAAGAAACAAACATCATAAACAACATCAGCACAAGGAGTTGGGTTCTGAGGCTTAAGCGGCGGAAGAGTCTGAGCATAGTGTATTCTCCGTTTTACGAATTAATTAAAATAGAATACCAGAAATAACCATCTTAGTGAAGCCTTACAGGTTGTGCTTGCAATCACACGTTCTATGTCTTAATCTAGTGCCCTGCTTTTGCGAGGAAAGTTTAATGAAAAATCGTTATCTTGGCATAGATATAGGGTCCGTAAGTCTTGACGCAGTTGTTATAAACAAAGAATGCGGGATTGAGGCCTCATGGTACTACCGTACCGAAGGGGAACCGCTTCTTGTACTGCGCGATGTCTTAAACAATCTGAACAAATCAGCAACCTCTGTCCAGGGTCTGGTCATTACAGGTAGCGGCAGGGAAAAGGCATCGGCGATTATCGGCGGCACGGCAATGAACGAAATCATTGCACAGGCTCATGCCACGGCTTATTTCTATCCGTTTGCTAAGACTATCATTGAAATAGGAGGGCAGGATTCAAAGCTGATCTTCCTTGAAAGGGATCAAGACACAGGCGAAGTAAGTATAATTGATCATGCCTTAAACGAGGTATGCGCGGCAGGCACAGGCTCGTTTCTCGATCAACAGGCGAATCGCCTTGGAATAGATATTGAAAAAAGTTTTGGAGAACTTGCGCTTCAATCCAAGTCGCCCGCGGCTATAGCCGGCAGATGCAGTGTTTTTGCCAAAAGCGATATGATCCACCTGCAACAGCAGGGATCGACAAAGTCTGATATCGTGGCAGGTCTTTGCTATGCCCTTGCGCGTAATTTCATAAGCAATCTTGGGAAAGGAAGACCCTTTAAAAAGCCTGTTGTATTTCAGGGGGGGGTAGCGGCAAATCCAGGAGTAGTTAAAGCGTTCGAGGAACTGCTCGATCTCAAGCAAGGAGAGCTGATCATACCCGAACATTTCCTTCTGATGGGCGCAATAGGCGCTGCGCTTAAGGCGCATAAAACGAACAACCAGCAGGAGATAGTCATTTTTGATCTGGTTAGCGCTATTGACTTATTTTTCAGCAAAAACAACTCCCAAATCCTTCCACACCTTAAACAGCTCTCTTTTCCGGTCAACGCAACCCATACCCTTGAACGATTTTATAATGAACATAGATTATCCCAGACCAGGGATGCCTACCTTGGAATCGATGTAGGCGCGGTTAGCGTAAACATTGTGCTCCTGGATAGAAGCGGAAAACTCCTTACAAGGCGTTATGCATTTACAAACGGAGACCCTGTGCGCGCAGTCAGGTCTATGCTTGAAGAGACAGGAAACAATATCCCCGGCGATATTGTTGTGGTCGGCGCTGGGATCACTGGAAGCGGAAGATATTTCATAGGCGATATAGTAGGCGCTGATGTTGTGATCAACGAGATCACCGCTCAGGCAAAAGGCGCGCTTTCCATTGATCCTGAGCTTGACACTATTATCGAGATAGGCGGTCAGGACGCAAAATATATCAGTTGCGAAAACGGCAGGGTAGTTGATTTTGAGATGAACAAGGTATGCGCGGCAGGCACAGGATCGTTTCTTCAGGAACAGGCGGCACGGCTGAAGGTGTCAGTGAAAGATGAATTCAGCAATATGGCTTTTATGTCGCAGACTCCGGCAGACCTTGGAACCCGGTGCACAGTATTCATGGAGTCGGACCTGATACATCACCAGCAGTCTGGCTACAGCCGCTCAGACCTTGCGGCAGGCCTTGCATATGCTGTGGCGCATAACTATCTGGAAAAGGTGGCTACAGGAAAAAAAATAGGGAAAAAAATTGCGTTTCTAGGCGGAGTCGCAGGAAACCACAGCGTGGCCGCAGCCTTTGAAAAGATACTCGGACTTAGCATACATGTCCCTGAAGAGCATAATGTAACAGGGGCGATAGGCGCCGCGCTTGCGGCAAAAGAAGGAATGGAAAAATCAGACAACGCAAGCCGGTTCAGAGGTTTTTTTATATCAGACCTCAACTATGAACTCTCTTACTTTAACTGCGACGGCTGCCCTAATATATGCAAGATTCAGAAGATCGCTATTTCAGGAAACCAGAATTCATATTACGGAGGAATATGCGGACGATACGACAAAGCTACTTCTGCTACTACGGTCAACTCTCCTGATCTTTTCTCAGAACGCAGAAAATGTCTTACGCAATACCACAAAAAGACATCCGCACCGAAAGATATTATAGGGATACCCTTTGCGCTCGGCTTCTACGATTACCTTCCTTTCTGGAGCGCCTTTATGCAAGTGCTCGGCTATGAAGTAATATGCTCAAATCCGACCAATAAGCGCCAGGTAGAGCAAGGCCTTCCATTTGTGCCTTCTGAGACATGCTACCCTGTAAAAGCAGTCTATGGGCATATAGTTGAATTGATAAACCAAGGGGTAAAGACCATACTCCTTCCTTGTGAAATAGATTGCGGCCCGGCAAACAAAGACGCCTTGCGTAGTTTTAACTGTATCTATATGCAGTCTATCCCATATATGGCCCGCAGTTCTTTTGGAGATATAAATATTTTGACCCCTGTATTATACAGGACAAAAAACAAGCAGGATCAGAAAAAAGATTTGTCTGATTGGGCGCACTCGCTTAAGCATGGGCAAAAACAAATTGATCTGGCGCTCGACGCCGCGTTCGCAGCCCAGGATAATTTTTACGCAAATTGCAATAACCGCGGCAAAGATATTCTAGGTAAACTAGTGGGTGATGAACCGCAGGCAATCGTATTGCTTGGAAAGCCACATAACCTTTTTGATCCAGGACTCAACCTCCACATACCGCAAAAGTTCATAAAAAAAGGGTTCACTGTTATACCGTATGACCTCCTCCCCCTTGCATCCATCAAGCTCCCTGACCATTATCAAAACGTGGTATGGAAGAACACCCAGGACCTCCTCAGGGCTATCATTATAATCCGGTCAGATCCACGGCTCATCCCTGTGGTGATTACCAACTTTGGATGCGGCCCTGATTCATTCTTTTTAAAGTACATTGAAAGAGAGTTAAAAGGCATCCCTCATCTTGTTCTTGAAATGGACGACCATATTGCTGACGCAGGGATCGTCACCAGAATAGAGGCGTTTATTGAGACCATTAAACCGCAAGAATATAAGCAGAGCAAAAATCAAACAAGGCTAAACCTTGTAATACAAGGAAAACACTCCAACGCCTGCGACCCGCTTGCGCTTGATGCCCGGCTCATGAAAAAGCTTGAAAACCGGACTGTCTATTTTCCTTATGTATCCAGGGCTTTTTCATTCCCAATCATAGCCGCGCTTAAAAGTTCGGGGATAAACGCCCAATGCCTCCCTCCGCCAAACGACATGACTGAACTTCTGGGAAGACAGGTCACTTCAGGAAGGGAGTGCCATCCGTTTATTGTAACATGCGGCGAGTTTGTCAGGATGACCCGGCTTCCCGGGTTTGACCCTGATCGCTCGGCTATTCTCATGCAAAATTATGACGGAGCGTGCCGGTTTTCTCAATACGCAATCGGACATGCGGAACTCATGCACAAACTCGACCTGGATCAAGTGCTCGTAATGGGGCCGCTCACATCAACCAGATTCGACGAGTTTTCCGGGCTGTTAGGACTACGTTTTACTATGTCCTTGTGGAAGGGATGGCTTGCAACAGAGCTTCTTGAAAGACTTAGGCTGCATGTCAGGCCATATGAAATTAACGCAGGCGAGGCGGATAGGATATACAGTAATGCAGTGACAGCGGTTTGCAAGGCGGTTGAGTTACCGGCTCTGTCCATGTTCTATGACCATAAACTCCTTGACGCATTAAAACAGGGAATCAAAGCGCTTACATCCGTGCCTGTTAATTCCTCTCTATCCAGGCCGGTTATAGGAATTGTGGGAGAGTTTTACTCAGTGCTTAATTCATGGGTAAATAAAGATCTTATCCGCACCCTTGAATCACTTGGCGCAGAGGTGAAAATTCATGGACTTACTGTCCCAAACTGC
>JAZDIE010000180.1:0-5416 GCA_043805295.1 Pseudomonadota bacterium | reverse complement strand
CCTTCTTAATTGAAAGTCCTATACGTCTCTCTGCGCTACTAACATTAACTACCTTGGCAGACAGAACATCTCCAACATTAAATTTTCCGACAAGCTTTTCTTCCTTGTCTTTTGTAATTTCTGAGATATGGATAAGCCCCTCGATCCCTTCCTCTAATTCTAAAAAGATCCCGAAGTCTGTTATATTAGTCACTCTTCCATTAATTTTAGTGCCGACCTGATAGCGCTCAAGTATGGTATCCCATGGATCTGCCTGGAGCTGTTTCATGCCAAGCGAAAAACGCTGTTGTTCTTTGTCTATATTCATTACAACCGCTCTCACAACATCACCCTTATGAAAAAGCTCAGAGGGATGTTTTACCCTTTTTGTCCACGACAAGTCTGAGATATGAATAAGTCCGTCTATCCCATCTTCAATCCCGACAAAAACACCAAAATCAGTGATGTTTTTCACCTTTCCTTCTATAACCGTTCCAATGGGATATTTTTCCGATATGACATCCCAGGGGTTGGGGGCAAGCTGTTTCATGCCAAGAGATATTTTTCTATTCTCTACCTCGATATTCAAAACAACCACATCCACTAAATCGCCCACAGAAACAGCCTTTGAAGGATGCTTAATTTTTTGAGTCCAGGACATCTCGGAAACATGTATCAAGCCTTCCACCCCTTTTTCCAATTCCACAAAAGCGCCATAATCAACAACGCTTATAACCTTACCCTGAATTCGTGTGCCAACAGGATACCGATCTATGACCGTAGCCCATGGATCAGACATCAACTCCTTTATGCTAAGGGAAACCCGTTCACGCTCCAGGTCTAACCCTATAACCTTTACATCAACCTCTTCTCCAATCTTAAGGATCTCTGAAGGATGAACAATACGTCCCCACGACATATCGGTTATATGGAGCAATCCGTCTATACCGCCTAAATCCACAAAGGCACCGTATTCGGTAATGTTTTTAATTATACCTTTAACCACCTTACCTTCATGAATTTCGCTTAATGTGTCTTTGCGTTGTTGAGCGCGATGTTCCTCAAGAAACGCCCGGCGGGAAAGAACAATGTTACCCTGTTTTCTGCTGTACTTCAGCACCTTAAATTCAAATGTCTTTCCTACAAGATCATTGAAATCTCTTATAGGCCGGATATCAGCCTGTGATCCAGGCAAAAAAGACTGAACGCCTATATCAACAGAAAATCCCCCCTTAACACGGCTGCTGACAACGCCAAAAATTGTTGTGTTGTCAGTGTATGCCTTTTTGATCTCATCCCATACCCTCATCCTGGCGGCCTTCTCTTTTGACAACGAAAAAACGTCCCTCTCTTGATCGTAGCGTTCGACAAGGACATCAACCGTGTCGCCCACCTTTACCATTACATTACCTTCTCTATCCAAAAATTCCCTGGTCGCGATATGCCCCTCTGATTTATATCCAACATCAACCAGCACGTATTCTTTATCTATCTTAACAATCCTTCCCTTAACAACCTCGCCTACATTAAGGCTGTTCATCTCCTTGTCAAGATACATCTCCATAAGTCCTTCTCTATCTTCTTCGGCAAAGGAATGCTCTGAATAGCCTCCTGCCTGATCCTCTTCTTCAAAGGCATTGGACTGATTTTGTCTTCTGAGCGCTTCGCCAGCGCCAGCCATGTCATGTTCAGCCTGCAATGCCTCGGCTGAAATAACGTCTTGATTTGTCTGTTCCATGTAATGTTTTACCCCCTAATAATATTTTAAACATAATCCGCTTCTAACCTATCAAAATTTCAATAAAAACACAACCCGATATTATATCATCGACCACAGACCACAGACGACAGACGATGTGTCATGTGTTTTTGTCGTCTGTCGTCGATGGTCTATGTTCCATCGTCCATATAACCAAGCATGCGCTCCACCACCTCTGCGGCTGTCATATTGCTTGAATCCATAATCACTGCATCCGCTGCCGGCTTCAAAGGTGCCAGCAAACGGGTCGAATCTTGCACATCACGATTAAGCATTTCAAACGATACAGCCTCAAACGTAGTACTCAATCCTCTTGCTTTCAACTCTTCATGCCGACGTCTTGCCCGCACCTCATGCGCAGCGTCGAGATAAAATTTGCGATCCGCGCATGGGAAGACTACTGTTCCCATGTCACGGCCTTCAAATACAGCCCTTCCTGTCTCAGCCATCTTACGCTGGAATTCTAAAAGCGCCTCACGAACTATAGGCTTGGCGGAAAGTCTTGAGGCAAGCATGCTGATTTCAGGTGTTCGAATATCCTCTGATACGTCTTTGCCGTCTAAAAACAGCCTGGCACCTTCCTCACCTGGTTGAAAATCAAGCGAAACCTTTTTCAGCAACTCTTTCAAACGCTCTTCATTCTCTACGCAATCAGAAAAAAGGGCTACCAATGCAATCCCCCTATACAGAGATCCTGTATCCACATATGTGTACCCAAGACGCCTTGCAAGCATTCTGCTGACAGTAGTTTTCCCAGCCCCCCCGGGGCCATCTATGGTTATGATCTTACCGGCCACACAGCACCTTTTTGAGCGCTATGATAAACCGCTCATTCTCAGAGGGCGCCCCTGCTGTTACCCTGATAAATGTCGGATATCCGTAAGCGTTCATGGCGCGCACAATCACACCCTCGTGGAGCATATCCTCATAAACTCTTTTTGCATCTTTAACCACGTCAATAAGCAAAAAATTAGTTTCAGTAGAATAGTATCGAACGCCCATCTGCTTAAGTTCACGATAGAAATACTCGATTCCTCTATGCACTACGTCAAGCGTATTTGCCAAAAACTCGTGATCGTCCAAGGCTGCAAGCGCCGCTACCTGAGCCAGAGAATTAGTGTTAAACGGCTGGCGTACACGATGGATATACCCTGCAAGCTGGACAGGCATAACCCCGTAACCGATTCGGAGACCTGCAAGTCCGTATGCCTTTGAAAAGGTGCGGAGCACAGCAACCGCGACTCCATCTGATCTAATATAGTCGATTCCGTCAGGATAGTCTTTACTTTGCACAAATTCTTTGTAAGCCTCGTCTACGGCAACGATTACATTATGAGGTATCTTGTTTAGAAAGCGCTCAAATTCATCTCTTGTTAAAATAGTTCCGGTAGGATTGTTGGGATTGCTTATAAAAATTAATCTGGTCCGCTCGTTCACCATGTCGCATATAGCCTCAAGGTCAGGTCTGAAATCCCTTAAGGGCACAACCTTGCTTAAACATCCGGCAGAGCGAACCAAAAGATCATACATAAGAAATGAAGGAAATGGGGATATGACCTCATCCCCAGGCTGAAGAAATGTCCTAATAATAAGCTCTATTATCTCATTGGAGCCATTGCCTAGCACAATTTGTTCTGGCGCAACGTTCAACTTATCAGCAAGCCGCTGCGTAAGATAGTAGCCACTCCCGTCAGGATAACGGTTAAGTCCGGCGATAGCCGAACTGATCGCGGCAATAGCCTTTGGGGAAGGGCCTAATGGATTCTCGTTCGATGCGAGTTTTATAGCGTCATGCACTCCATACTCCCGCTCCAATTCTTCAATTGGTTTGCCGGGAGGATACGGCGCTATATCTCTAATATATTGAGGTACAAATATATTAATAGCAACAATCCTCTATTATGATAAATTCGTCTATTTGTCTTACCAAGAATCTATGATATAAGTCAAATTGAGATTCTCAAGCAGACGGAACTTTACAAAGGGAAATTCCCAGGAATAGAATATAAGGCATGCATTCAATAACTCTATTTTTTGAATCCATAGGCAGACTGCTGATCTCATGGGTTGAAGAACTTGGGCACATAGTACTTCTCTTTGTAAGCGCTTGCCGGTGGATGACAAATCCACCTTTCAGAATACGTAATATTTTCAAACAGATGGAGTTTGTAGGGGTCAACTCAATATTTGTGGTTATACTTACCGGCGCCTTTACCGGCATGGTGCTTGCGCTCCAAACCTACCACGGCTTTCGGCTGTTCAGCGCAGAAGGGCTTGTCGGCGCAACTGTGGCCCTTTCCATGACCAGGGAACTGGGGCCGGTGCTAACCGCCCTAATGGTGACTGGCAGAGCAGGATCAGCAATGGCGGCTGAACTCGGAACCATGCGCGTCACAGAACAAATAGACGCCCTATATGCAATGGCAACCAATCCGATCCATTATTTGATTGCCCCAAGGATTATAGCAGGCGTAATAATGGTGCCCATATTAACTGTTGTGTCCAATTTCGTGGGAATAGTAGGCGGATATTTTGTCGGAGTAGGGCTGTTAGACATTAATTCTGGAATTTATATGAAAAAAATACTTGAAATAGTCGAAGTAGATGATATTTTTAACGGCTTGGTCAAGGCTGTGGTCTTTGGATTGATACTATCTGTGGTAGGATGCTATAAAGGATTTTATACAAAGGGAGGAGCAGAAGGGGTAGGAAAAGCCACTACAGAAGCAGTAGTGCTCTCTTCGGTTTCAATCCTTATTAGCGATTACTTTCTCACATCAGCAATGTTTTAACAATATAAGTAATATCTGTTTGTATATTGGAGAGTACTATGGAGCGCATACCAATTACCCAAAGGGGGTATGAGGCCTTAAAAAAAGAGCTTGAGCAACTAACATCAATTGAGAGGCCACAAGTAATAAGGTCTATTGAAGAGGCCCGCGCACACGGCGATCTTTCGGAAAATGCGGAATACTCTGCGGCCAAGGAAAAACAATCCTTTATCGAGGGGAGGATCAATGAGTTGACCTATAAAACAGGCTGCGCTGAGATCATCGATACCAAGAACGTGGACACAAGCAGGGCTGTGTTCGGATGCGTTGTAATGCTTGAAAACCTTGATACCGAAGAAAAGGTGCGCTACCAACTCCTGGGACCAGAAGAGGCTGATATCAAAAAAGGACGCATATCTATAGCCTCTCCGCTTGGAAGCGCTATCCTGGGAAAAACCGTTGGGGATGAGATAGTTATTTCTACTCCTGGCGGAAAGCGAAACTATGAGGTGCTGGATATATCTTGCGAATTAGATTAAATACGGATTATTAAAAAGCCATCTGCTGCGTTGCACCTGGGTTTTTTAATAATCCGTATATTTTTAGACTTGTTACTACTTCATTAACATTGACGACTGATTGGTTTCTCTGGTAAAAAGTATTGTTTGTAACTATTTAGGGAAATAGGCTGAAGCCTAAATAAAGGAGATAAACTGTGGCGCGTATTACTGTAGAAGATTGTCTTGATCAAGTTCCGAACAGATTTCTGCTCGTTCATATGGCTGCAAAAAGGGTACGCCAGTTACGAGACGGGGCCAAACCGCTTATTTTTGCACCCAAAAACGGGATTAACGTTATTGCCTTGCGCGAAATAGCTGGCAGAAAGGTAGTCGTATCGAACTATCCT
>JAZDIE010000179.1:0-2709 GCA_043805295.1 Pseudomonadota bacterium | reverse complement strand
AGCCTTGGTTTTTTCATCATAGTTGGCATACCACTTGCGATTGCATTCATCATGTTTGGCATTGACCTTACAGGGCTCGCACATGTAAAAGATATCTTCAGTATACTGAAAGAACCTTCCGATATTATATCGAGATACCTTGGACTTTTCCTCATAATCATTGCGAGCTTCCTGCTATACATTAGCCTAATTGCACTGTTCGGTATTTATATATTCGGGGGTTCTGTTGGTATTCTTGGAAGGTCGCTCAGAGACAGAACCTTGAGTTTCAGTATGCATGCATTCTTCGATGAAGCAAAAAGGCTTTTCTCCCGTCTGTTTGGTTTTACCGCTGTCATAGGCATTTTAGTAATTGCTGCTGCCTTTATCCTCGGTATCTTAGGGGGGAGCATAGCAGCTTTAGTATCATTTGCAAGGAGTCAGGATTCAACACTTGCCCTATTTTTCGGCGCATTTTTTTCTATGATTTTGGTAATCATTGCTCTTGCTCTTATCCTTGGAATCATCTCGATAACGCTTAATGGAATTGCTTGCCTTTTCTTTAAAGGCACTGGGTCTATAAAATCTCTAAGAGAGGCAATACATTACTTATTTAGGTATCCGAATGCATTCTGGCTTTACACAATCCTTTGCGGAGGATATATCCTTGCAAGCTTTCTCCTGCTACTCCTCAGTTCTCCCTTTACATTAATACCAGTAATAGGCATAATTTTTTCCTTCCCATATCAGCTTATCTCTTATGTTTTTCAAACCTATCTTGGTCTTGCGATTCTCGCAACTATCCTTTCGTATTACTATTCCACAGAAATCCCCAGCGAACCGATTATTGAAGGGCTAACACCGCAGACCCCGGTGCAGGATGAAAACACGACACAGGATTCCTGATGCCAGATTCACGACGCACGATATTTTATGATCTTTAAACTTCTATACTTCTATTTCACTTTTGACTTTTGAACTCATTGCTTCTGCGCTTCAGCTCTTCTGCTTTTTTATTGGATAAGCTTATGATAATTTTGAGTATGGTTGTTACCGTTTTTCTATGTACTTTACGCCTTCTAAGTCTTTAAAATCAGCATCTTGTGTCCAGATGATTGCATTATACATTTGAGCGGTTGCTAATATAACACCATCAGCAAGCGGCAGATCGAATTTGAAACTCGACTTTGCAGCAGCTAAGGCTATAGAAGTATACTTAATTCTACTATGTGCCCTTGCTGCATTATTGCAACTGTCTGCAATGCGGCGTCCTCTCCCCGCTGCTGAAGGATTCTTTTGAATACTTCCAGAATATAAATTGTAGGAACAATAAGATTACTGATATCCTCAAGTGGAGCTGCAAAAAATTTTGTATTTGGACCGTCAGCAAAATACTCAAGCCACCCGCAGGAATCTACCAGATTCATACCCTGTCCTTTTCACGCCTAACTGTTGTGTCTATCCCCTTAAGAAAACCTCTCATTTTTTTTATGCTTCTAATAGGAATCAGTTCCAGGCGGTTTTCATACTGCAATACCTGCACTTTTTCACCCGGTTTTATTTGTAATGAATCCCTTAGTTCCCTGGGAATGACGACCTGGTATTTCGGAGAAACAGTTACAGTTTTCATATTTGAAACCTCCATCGATCGATTATTCGTAATATTATAACACTATCGATAACCAAAGCTGCAGCGGTTTTTTGAATCTGCCCTTCTGCTCTTTTGTACTTCTTTATTAGTAAGCAAGCAGGGGCAGGGGGGATTAATATCCTCATTTAATAACGTCACTTTTTGTTAGCCTTTTTCTTGCAATAAGTAAATCTTCTTATATCGGTCTTAGTGAAAGCTACACATAGTACGACGCAAGCGTAGCAGTCTCGGCCTGCCGTTTATTTCTTTTTGAAATTATC
This sequence comes from Pseudomonadota bacterium, assembly GCA_043805295.1. Taxonomy (GTDB): domain Bacteria; phylum Desulfobacterota; class Desulfobacteria; order Desulfobacterales. The sequence continues at coordinate 819 of JAZDIE010000179.1, read as the reverse complement.
ATATTCTATTCATGTACTTTCTGGTCGGCGGAACCATCGTGAGTGTCGTCACGTATCTGGCAAGCCATGCAAAAGGGTTACTGGCTGCCTTTGTCGCCAATCTACCGGTAATAACACTCATAACCTTTCTTATGATCTATTTTGAATCCGGGCAGAAGGCTGTAATCTCATACGCTAAGGGGTTGATTATCATGCTTTTACCCTGGCTTGCGTATATCCTCTCGGTAATCTTTCTAACAGGCAGATTTGGTCTGATTGCATCCCTCGTCATCGGGGTCTCTCTTTACATCTTGACTGCTTTTTTTATAATTGGCATGAAAAAATTCTGATATATGAAAAAGAAAACAGTGAATAGAATACTTGGTTTGGTCGGAAGCCCCCCAGTCTTGTGGTCAAATTTTTTGAAAAGAGTCTCAAATACTTAGATATGAACCTGATCGGTAAAATACTTGTTCCCGGCGTCAGCCGCAGAGGAGATATCTTAAGAAAAGAGGACCGGTTAGAAGAAGCCTTTAAACTTGGAAAAAGATTGGCTACGTAGCGCAGAAGAATGTGAATGCGTTTGAAGAGTTTGTTAAAAAACGCTGCCAACTTCAGACTACCGAACTTCCTCTTTTCTGACTTACCCAAAAAATGCATTTGTATAAAAAGACGTCAGGCATATATGCATCAAAACCTCTTGAACGCAGAATTTGCGTCAGTATGGTATCTAAGCGATAAGAATGAAAACATGCAGGGAATCTAAGTCATTAAACCGCCTACAAAGGTACTGCACAAGTGCTTTTGCTGCACACATGCCTGCCATTAATTGCATTTTTC
>JAZDIE010000178.1:0-13316 GCA_043805295.1 Pseudomonadota bacterium | reverse complement strand
TAGCATTATCAATGACCTTTGGTGCAAGCTGTGCATTATCCGGAAGAAGAGAATCATAGTCTCTCCAAAACCCCTTTTCCTTAAACTGAATAGGTATCCTTTTTTTTGTTTTGTTTTTGGTCTCACCATCCGCAATTTCGGCAATCTCATACCCGAGCATCGGATCATGCTCCATCGACTCTTTGTACCCAATACCAGAAGCAAGACCCAATTTAGAAACACTGTCCGACAATGAATTTTTGAAAACAATAGACCTCGTCCGCCATGTAAAAAGATCAACAATACCTGTAGAACATCTCTCTATAGCGCGATCTTTTTTCTCTTCGGATTGCTTGTCTGACACTCTAGTTTTGCTTTTCAAATACTCTAGCGATTCAGGTTCCTTTTCCCACGATGGAATATCGTCTTGCATTACTTCCCTATTTTGAGGGACCAGACAGAAGATAAGGGTATCCATCAAGTTTGCGCCAATTGGAATAGCCATCACCGACCCTGCCGACGGAGCCGTTCCGGTGTGCGAAATTTCACTTTTCCCTGCTGAGACAGCAAATGTCTGAGTGGAAAGTACCCACCTAGCAGCATCAGCCGAGCTGATGTTCCCAGAGTCTAATACGTCGACATGATCAAACAGGACTTTGGCATTATCCGCATTATGCTCGGCAGCGAGCACTGTCCAAGATCTCCATGTCTTAGGTTTTAATGTTGGAATTTGTCCAAACGGGTACTTGTCATCGAACAGCCAAAACCGATCTCTCCACCTTTTCAGGTAGGCTATGATCTTATCTCCTGGCAGCCCTTCCCTGAACAATAATTTGGCTTTTTGGGGGTCGGTTGGTCCTTCCAGGGCACGGTAAAGTACTGCGAGGAGAAAACGATGCAGGGCGGCAACCACCAGCGGAGACTGGTGCTCGATAGCCGTGATCTCTTTGGAGCGTAACAGAGTGTCTTGAATACCCAATTCGTCACGGGTTTGATCCGGGAATCGCACTGGGATCCATTTTTTGTTAATCAGGTTGAATCGACTCATTCAGCCTCCTTTGATTCGTACACCAGTCCCAAATCGTCATCCAGTCGGACAAGCGCGTCATTGATCCATCGCCTCTCGGCATCCAACACCAAAGGAAAACAGTTACGCAAGAGTGGAGATTGCTTCCACCCTTCCGGCACTCCCAGGGACTGAAGCTTCCTCACTGCACTCTCACGCGAAAAGCTTATGCTTCTCAGAAACCACTGCCGAGCCTGCGCAAAATCCGGTACTTCTTCCGAATAGAATCCGTCATTCGGCCATACCGGAATAGCCATAACCGAGTCTTTGCCAAGCCTGGTCTGGGCCATTAGCGTTCGATGTAAACCGGGTTCATCTTCGTCGTAAAGAATGAATCTTGCTGGATCATTCCACGATGCGTCGTCAGGAAGGCCAATAATAGCCTGGTTTGCCTGGCCCCTGTAAGTGATGGCCTCTCCGTCCCCGGACTCTAAGGCTTTCTCCATCCGCTCCTGGAGTGAATCCGGCACGTCCACCTGCTCTTCGTACACGGCCTGCACAAGAATGTCGATGTCGTCCGGCAGTGTCAGGTCTCGGCGATTTCGGATTAGACACCAAGTGCGCAGGAGCAGGTCTTCTCGATACACAGATCCCCACCACAGTGGCTTCCCAAACAACGGAGGCTCATCGCCTTCAAGTCCGGCTACTGCAAGAATGGGTTCGGAAACAGCTCTGAATCCCTGAGTATGTCGCCACAATCGCCCTGCCCGCTGCAAAAGAAGATCAATGGGTGCAAGGTCAGTAATGATAAAATCGAAATCCAGATCAAGACTCTGCTCGGCAACTTGTGTGGCGATGAGAATTTTCCGACCAGTTCGATTCCCTTTCGGACCGAAAGTCTCCAATGCTTGATCCTCACGCACTTGCCTTAGTTCAGCCGGAAAACGCGCGTGAAAAAGGAACACTTCCGTCCCGTCAGACAGACGTTTGCCGACACGTTGACCTTTCCGCACCAATAACTCGCCCTCAGGGAAAAGTCGATAGAGGTCCTGGGCGCGCTGAACTGTGTTGACAAGCGCCAGCCCCATTCCTCGATCGGCAAGCTGCTGATCCAAAACTGAGTGCATACTCACCAAATCCGACCCAATTCGTCTTAACCTAAGAGTTCGCCGACGCGTTGGATCGGCCTCGAAATGATCTTGATGCATGCTGCTATTTTGGAAGACTGAAAGGCGGGGATATTTGGTCTCTTGTTCTGGACTAGCAGCACCTACCACGCTTGCCAACTTGCGGCGGATGGAAGGCGGCAAGGTCGCGGAGAGAAGCACTATTGACGAGCCCAAAGCCAGGAGCCAGCGCAGCAGGTGAACCAGGAGAGTCCCTGTGTATGCATCGTATGCGTGAATCTCGTCAAAGACGACCACGCGGTTTGCAAGGCCCCATAGGCGCACGAAGTTATGTCGTACAGGGAGAATAGGCAGCAAAGCCTGATCCACGGTTCCGACACCATACTCCGAAAGAAGCGCTCGTTTTTTGTGGGTGAACCATTCTCCCGCGCGAATCTCACCCTCTGTTGTGGAGTCGTAAATGCCTGACAGACGCACGTTTTGGAATGCGTCGCTGAGAAGCGCTGCTCCATGCAGTAACTGCAAATCAAGCTTCCGCTTCGATCCTTGACCGCGTAAGAAATTAAGAGTTCGATTAAACATAGCATTCCCGGTCGCCTTGCTCGGCATTGCCACATATAATCCGCGATGACCAAAACGTCGTTGCAGTTCCAGATGCGCAAAAAATGCCGCCTCGGTCTTCCCTTCACCCATGGGTGCTTCAATCAACAGAATAGAGGGCTCTTTCACAACGTTGTCCAAGGCATCCGAAACTGCTTGCTGCAAGGGACGTGGAATAAACCCAAACACTTTCTTAAACGATCTTGACTCGGTGGACAAAGGAGATCGAGGCTCCCATCCTATTGCATCTAAGGCATTTTCGGAACATACTTTGCGCTTATTAAACCATCCCTGCAGATCCCCGCAGTCCTCAGAAGTTCCAAAAGAGAACCAGTTTTCGTTCGATCCGATCCAATCGGCAAAACTTGTGAGTCCAGATATGAGCATGAAATCCGGCCCGGACAAGTCCGGCTTGTTGGGAATCTTGCGGGGTTTAAAAACCTCTAGCAAGGCTTCTGCAAGACCCCTGCGTGCTTGCGACCAGGCATCAGAACCAACAGCGCGCCTATCGCCCGCAAGATAGTCGATTGCCCTCTGACTGGCTCGTTCCCCGTGGTGACAACCAACGGCATCCGCTACCAGAGTTGCCAATTCATCCGGCCATCTATGCTCTTGCAAAAATTCCATTAGTGCGATTTGACTCACAAAAGCATGATTGATCTTAGTGTTCGGACTTGGAGGCAATTGCAGTCCCGTCTCGGGGGCTTCCGGCCACTTGCATTGGAAACCCGGACAGGCTTTGCCCAGATCGTGACAGGCTATCACGGGCAAAATCCATGATCTAGCGTCCTCCCAATTCATCCCCAAGCATGCGGCCATTCTCATTTGTGTAGATTCCGGCTCACGTGACAGAATGGCATCAGCACTCGCAGCCACATCCAGCATGTGCAGGATAAGGGGATGCCACTGTTTCCCATCGCCCTTATCGGTTTTCGCCCAGATGTTTGCTAATACCCTAGTCATACATTCACACAACCGTACCCTCGTTTATCAACTACTAATACTCAGACGGTGATATAGCAGGGGATGATAGCGCCCGCTTCAATCATCCAATACCTAACAACATTATGCCAATGCCCCGATTATTTCCTCATTAATTCCAACCACACCCACGCCACCATGCGTGCATCACCGAGAGCACGATGCCCCCGAACTTGATCGCCCGGCCTACCAAACAAATGCCGGAATACTGTTCCCAATTTATGATCAGAAAGATTCGGATAACGCGCTCTGCTCATTTCCAAAGTGCAAAAATAGCGATTGTTCAAACCAAGCCCCAAACGGCTAAACTCATGTCGAAGAAACCCAATATCAAACTGAGCATTATGCGCTACCAGAGCGCTGTTTCCTATGAATTCCCTAAACTGAGGGAATACCTCTTCAGGCTTTGGTTTGCCAATAAGCATTTCATTTGTTATCCCATGTATTTGCTCTGCTGCAAAGGGAATGGGTTTATCTGTACGAATCAGACTGCAAAATTCTGCCGCAATCTCTCTCCCTTTAACAATGACAGCCCCAACTTCTATAATCCGATCACCCCTTCTTGACGATAAACCTGTAGTCTCAACATCTACAACAACGAAACGAGTTTCATCAACATCTCTTTTCAAACTCTATCATCCTCACAAATAGTCATCAAAATATATCATGAAACCTATTCGCACTTCTTGCTTTTTTTATAGGTTTGAGTAGAATTGTATTTAATTTGACTTTGTAAAAAGTCAAAATTTAGACTATTCGGTTAGGTCTCTTATCTTTTTATGCAGCCATCAAGTTTGGAGGGATTACCCAATGAGCAAGATTACTATCCAGCAAGAAAAAACATTGGATTCGGAAGGCATGCCAGAGATGGAAGATAGTCTTAAAAAAGGCCCGGCGTTATCCTTGTTGGAACAGGCTATGTCGAATCTGCAAGAGCTTGGAGATGAGGTAAAAAATCTTGAAGAAAAATCCACTGCTATCTTCCGGTTATCCTTGCATGATGATTTGACCGGCATGCTGAACAGAAAAGGTTACGAACAAGAGATATCCAAGATATGGCATATATTCGAAAGATACGGCGCCCCTTTTTCTTTAATACTGATCGATATAGACAATTTTAAGTCTATAAACGATACAGCCGGACACAGGGCCGGAGACAAGACCCTTCAAAAAATATCTGGAAAAATAAAAAAAGTCTTCAGGACTGTGGACATAACCGCCCGATACGGTGGGGACGAACTTGCGGTGATATTGCCCAACACAGGGATTGAGAGCACCACAATCTCTGCTGAAAGATTGAGAAAAGAAGTGAACAAGACTAATATAAAGCACCAGGGAAAGCGGCTTTCTCTATCCATAAGCATTGGAGTGGCAACTGCAAAAACAGGCGATTCTATTGCAACCCTGTTTGAACGGGCAGATAATGCGCTATACCGGGCAAAAAATTCAGGTAAAAATCAGTTGCAGTTGGAGAAAACAGAACCTCAGTGATAATAATCTAAAATAAAAAATGAAAGGTATATTTATTAATGAAAACTTGTGAGAACGGAAAACCAATTTACCTTGAAAAAGATGGCCGGCTTGATGTGTCTGACAATCCTATAATTCCATATATTGAAGGAGACGGTACCGGCCCGGATATCTGGAAAGCTTCAGTGGCTGTGCTGGATGCAGCGGTTGAATCTGCCTATGACGGAAACAAAAAAATCTCATGGCTTGAGGTGTTTGCCGGAGAAAAAGGGATGAAAAACATGAATAGTCCCCTCCCCTCAGACACACTTGATATTATCAGCAAACATGTTGTGGCTATAAAAGGACCGCTTACAACTCCGGTAGGAGGCGGCATTAGAAGCGTCAATGTTGAAATCAGAAAACAGCTCGACCTATACGCCTGTGTGCGTCCGGTCAAATACATAGAAGGCGTTCCCAGTCCAATGAAACAACCGGAAAAAGTAAACATGGTAGTGTTCAGGGAAAACACGGAGGACGTCTATGCTGGAATTGAGTGGGCAAAAGGGTCCAAAGAGGCAAATCAGGTGCGGGAGTTTCTGAAATCCAAGATGGGCGTTACAATCAACAAAGACGCAGGGATAGGCATCAAGCCTATTAGCGAGACCGGCACAAAACGCCTGGTAAGCCGCGCCATCCAATACGCAATAGACAACTTGTATCCAAGCGTTACGCTGATGCATAAAGGGAACATCATGAAGTTTACAGAAGGGGCGTTCAAGGAGTGGGGGTACGAGGTAGCCAGAGAACGCTTCACAGAATCCACCATCACAGAAACTGAGTTATGGGATAAGTATAAAGGGGAGATTCCCAATGGGAAGGTTGTTATAAAAGATAGGATTGCAGACATGATGTTCCAGCAGGTGTTGCTCAGACCTGAGGAATACCATGTAATAGCCACTCCCAATTTAAACGGAGACTACATATCAGACGCACTCGCTGCTCAGGTAGGCGGGCTTGGAATGGCCCCAGGCGCAAACATTGGAGATTATTGCGCAGTCTTTGAAGCAACACACGGGACAGCCCCCAAGTATGCAGGCCAGGACAAGGTAAACCCAGGCTCGCTCATACTGTCCGGAGCAATGATGTTAGACTATATAGGCTGGACCGATGCCGCAACGCTTGTGCGAAAAGCGCTTCAGAAAACCATCTTCGACAAGATAGTGACATACGACCTTGCGCGGCAGATAGACCATGCAAAAGAGGTGAAGTGCTCAGAATTCTCAGATGCCATCATCCAAAGGTTTTCCTCAGGCAAGCATTAATAGCTTGTTTAGATCTTATCCTCCCTCCCTGCTGTTTTGCATGCGGAAAAGCTCTTGTTTCTAACTTTGCCGAGCAGCAGGAGGCACCTTTTTTATGCCCGAAATGTTATGCGCTTATACAAAGGATAGGGCACCCACAATGCTCGTGCTGCGGTACGCCATTTATCTCACCCTACGGCGTGGATCATGTCTGCGGGGAGTGCATAACAATAACAAAACACTTTGATAAGGCCCGCTCATTTGGCGTATACGAAGGGGCATTGCTTGAGGCAATCCACGCCTTTAAATACGGAGGCCACGCCCGCTGGGCAAGGCCGCTCAACCGGCTATTATTTCAAACCTTTGAATCAAATTGGGCAAATAATGATATAGACCTCATATCCCCTGTGCCGCTCCATATTAAGCGGCTTAAAAAACGCGGGTTCAATCAGGCGGCATTGTTGTTCCTCCCGTGGGCAAAAAAAATTAAAATCCAGTATGACCTCCAACTCCTCTCCCGAAGAAGCAATACCCTCCCCCAAACAGGGCTGAGCAAAAAGGAGCGGATGAAAAACATCCATGGGGTATTTCAGATAAGACCAAATGCCTTGATTGAAGGGAAAAACATCCTGCTTGTCGATGATGTATATACCACTGGCGCAACAGTTAATGAATGCGCGAGGGTGCTAAAAAAAGAAGGCGCAGGCAAGGTAGATATACTAACTCTGGCTAGGGCTATTAGCCCGAAGTTTCTCCTCTCGAAGAGCAAGCTTATCCATGAACCTACAATAGGTTGACATTCGACAAGGTGTGACGCTACTGCTTGCTTTCTTATTGTATTTACAGTGTTTTTATGTGGATTGGATAGGGAAAAACCCCAGGAACTTCGGCCTGGTTACAACGGTATTTCCACCAGCACATGTGTTCCTTTTCCCCTCGATGATTCTATCGAACACTCCCCGTTAAGCTGGTGCGCCCGTTCCTGCATGATCATAAGCCCCAAACCTTTTCCTGTGGAAGATGCCTGGTCTATAATCTCTTGCACATCAAATCCTACGCCGTCGTCTTCAATGCTTAACGAGATGCTGGCGTCCCTCAGCAGCAGGCTTATAAAGATATTTTCTGCCTGTGCGTACCTAATTATATTGGTGAGCGCCTCTTGCACGAGCCTGTAAATCGCGATCTCTTTTTCCGGCTCAAACCGTGCTGGGATGTCCTTTATAAACAAGTCTATTTTTACGTCGCTGCACACCTCTATGTCTTCTATTAAATTTTTTAGCGAAGGAATTAGCCCGATATTATCTATGGTGCTGGGCCTGAGTTTGTGGCAGATAGTCTTTATCTCGCGTATAGCATTCCCCAGCTCCTTGACTGTGGCGCGCGCCTTGGCCCTAAGTCTTGAAAGTGTTATTTCAGCAGCCTCAGCATGACGTTCCAGTTCCATCTTAATAATGGTAAGGACTTGCCCAATATGATCGTGAAGCTCCATGGATACCTGTTGGCGGTCCCATTCCTGTACATGTATTAGCTTTTGCGACAATTGAGATAGTTGTTCGTTTTTCTTTTCAAGCTCTAAACGGACTTCCTGGATCTCATCTTCAGTTTTCTTCTGGTCTGTCACGTCCCTGCCTATCATAGCTATTCTGCGCGGTCTCCCGTTTTTGTGGGGAGGGACTATACTCGCAGAGCACCAAAAACGCCGCATACGTCCGTCTATAGCGAGCATTTCCATAAAGTTCGCATGAGGTTGTCCATCATCAAGGACTAATTGTGCGTTGCATTGCTCACACCCGCTTCGACGTTGTCGGCATGCGATGTAACACGGTTTTCCTATCGCCTCATGTCCGAAGAGTTCCTTTGCCACTATGTTGGCCCAGATGATATTAAGGTCTTCGTCTACTATGAACATATAATCAGTTGTAGCGGAAAGTATTCCTTCAAGTTTTTCCTCTGTTTCCTGAAGCGCGGATGAACACTCTGATATACTGTTTAAACAATTAGCTTCAATCTGAAGCTCTTTTTTTTTCTTTTGTGCCTTGTATAAAAAAGCAGACAGCATGGTTATGACAAGTCCTATAATGAATGCAAATCCAAAAACGCTTTTGAAATGCTTCAGTATAAGTCCTGTTATATCAGAGTATTCAGCTATGATACAAAGTGACCATGTGCGGTTTTTCAGAAGTATGGGTGCGGATGAGACAAGTTTTTTACCAAAAGGCGGCATGTCGATGCTAGACGCCCTTTCTTTTCCTTTTACAGCTTCTGAGATGAATTTTTTTAAGAGCGAAAGGTCGGCTCCTGGGTACTGTTCCTTTAACGCTGTAAATATATCCGTGCCAACCAACTTTATATCCTGATTAGTCAGGATTTTTCCGGTTTCATCCAGCAGGTACGCATCCCTGCCAGGCCCGGTAGCTATTGGCTTCAAAATATCTTCTATACTTTTTTTTTCAATAGCGTCTGTTTGGTAGTTTATCCCCCTTGCAATATTGTCAGCCATGATTCTTGTAATGGTAAGTAGTTGCTGTTCGTACTGATGAGTGATTATCTTTATAAAGCGCCGGTGGTCATTGTAGCTTATCATTACGATAATGAATATCGTGAAGACCGATATACTGCCGATCATCGTAGCGAGTTTGGCTGATCCTACAGATTTTGGATGGCGTAATTTTTTCAATGCCGTTATAAAAGCTTAATGGTTTCGTAAAAAGTTCCAGATGCAAGGCGCGTGAGTTGGGGAAGGACGAGGCGTACTTCCTGTACGTTGAGTACTTCCACGACGAAGCTCAACGCAGCAGATGGATTTTCTACGAAACCATTACAGTTCTTCAATGGTGAGTTCATCATTCGTATATATACATATATTTGCTGCTATTTTCATCGCGGTTACAGCTATGATGCGCGCGTCCAGCTCGGTCTGTTGTAATAGCGCCAGAGCCGCGGCCTTGGCGTATCCTGCTCCGGAGCCTATAGCGAGCACCCCTTCGTCCGGTTCGATTACATCACCGCTTCCGGATAGCAAGAATTGGGAGTCTTTATCCACAGTAATCATGATAGCTTCCAGCTTTCTCAAGTACTTGTCGGTTCTCCACGCCTTAGCAAGCTCCACGGCAGCGCGTTTCATATTGCCGTTGAATTGATCAAGCTTTGCCTCAAACCGTTCAAACAAATTGAGCGCGTCTGCTGTTGCGCCGGCAAACCCTATAATAACTTTGCCGTTATATATCTTGCGTACTTTGACGGCCTTATGTTTCATTACCGTCTGGTTAAGCGTGACTTGTCCGTCGCCCGCAACCGCTACGCTGTCTCCCCTGCGAACCGCAAGTATGGTGGTTCCTCTAAAACGCCAATCCTCAGTTCTATCCATTATTGTTACCTCCGCTTCTAGGATGAGCTTTGTCATATATGTGTATTAGTCTGTCAATACTGACGTGTGTATATTTTTGTGTAGTGGAAAGCGTTACATGCCCAAGCATTTCTTGTAAAGATCTAAGATCCGCACCTGCGTCCAGCATGTGAGTGGCGAAGGTGTGACGTATCCCGTGAGGGCTTACCCTGCAAGGTATTCCAGCCCTTTTTAAGGCGGCATCCAGGATACGGGCCATTGATCTGCTTGTCAGCCTTTTACCTCTTAAATTCAAAAAAAGCGGACATGACTGTGAAATAGACTCTCCTGGTTTTCCTGATCTGTTTTTCAGGTAGGTATCAAGAACAGCTATAGCCTTTTCACCTACAGGAACAATCCGCTCCTTTCCGCCTTTGCCTAAAACCTTTATAAGTCCGCCCTTGAAATCAACGTCTTTTATTGAAAGAGCGGCCAATTCTGATATCCTTACACCAGTAGAGTAGAGCATCTCGAGGATTGCGCGATCCCGAAGGGCGGCTAAGGTCTCCGTGTGCGGCGCGTCAAGGAGGCGGAATATATCGTCTATAGAGAGATACCTTGGTATGGTTTTTTCTGTTTTTGGGGTTATGATTCCCTGGCTTGGATTGTTTCCTATTCTCCCTTTTTTTACTAAAAACCGGAAGAATGATTTGATTGCAGAAAGCTTGCGCACTATGCTTGTCTTTTTGTTTTTTTTGTGAAGCAGACCCATGTATCCACGTATGCTGTTCTTATCTGCTTGTTCCAGCTTGCAATTTCCATTTATTTTTTCAAGATAATCGCAGAATGCAAGCAGGTCGGTTCTATAACCCCTGACGGTATTTTGTGAATATCCTTTTTCGCTTATCAGGGCTTGCAGAAATTCTTCAATTAATTCTTTCATTCCGATATCCCGATTACTACCGCAAACCTTCCTGTAGTTTGTTCCCCCCGGTACGAATAAAATTTATCCATATTGCACTTGGTGCATATGCCGCTGGTTATTATGTTATTGGGCAATACCCCTGATTCCTGGAGCTGCTTGTTTGTTATTTCCCAAAAATTAAAATGGTTTTCCGATGTCTCGTGCTCTTTGAACCATACTGGAAAGCATTCGACATGGTTCTTGTATTCAGCGCAACAAGGCCCAAGCGACGGGCCTATGCCGCATATAAGTGATTGTGGCTGGCATCCATATGTTTCAGTCATGTTAGCGACGGTCTTGCCAGCAATATTCCCCACGCTCCCGCGCCATCCTGAATGAACATTAGCCGCCACCTTCTTTTTGGGGTCATATATAATAATCGCCTGGCAGTCTGCTGCTTTTACGAGCAGAAGGGAGCCGGGGATATCGGTAATGAGCGCATCGGCATCCTCAACTTGTTCGCTTGTCTCTTTGCAAGAGAATATCCTTACCTTAGTCCCATGCACTTGCCGGGCAGAGACGATATTTGGCATGCCCAAACTTTTTTTTATAATCAGCCGGTTTTTGATGACATCTTCTTTTTTATCTCCGACATCGAAACTGACATTTAATCCAGCATAGGGCGCATTGCTATGCCCTCCGCGCCTGAGGAATATTCCATGCGTAAGCCGAGGGAGTTGGGTAAGTTGTAAAAACTGGTAAAAGCTTGAATTTTGCGTATCTTTTTTGATCAACATCTGTGGTTTAATAATGATACTTGCAGGAGACAATAATGGCAGCCTCATCGTTTACTTTATAAACTAAGCGATGTTCATCATTAATCCTTCGAGACCAATATCCTTTTAAATCGTGTTTGAGGGGTTCTGGTTTGCCTATACCTGAAAATGGTTGACGTAAAATATCCATTATCAAATCAATAATTCGCTGATAAAGTTTTTTGTTTATAGTAGCCCATTCGACGAAATCTTCAAAAGCGCTTTTTTCAAAAGCAATTTTTCTCATTGCAACTCGTCTGATTTTACTGTTATAATATTTCTATTATTGGCGACATTCTCTATTGCTTTCAGCAAACGTTCTCTGTTAGCTGATGCCTTAAGCAAATATGCGGTTTCATCCTCTTTGCTTTGTTCTGCTTCACATACCGCAATTTCAATCTCTTTATTTTTAAACATCGCTTTCAAGCCTTCAAGAAAATTATTATCTAGTTCATCTGCACTTATTTTATAAAGCGTGTACATTGTTTTTCCCCTTCTTTATTTTAGCCTATAAGCTTGAACTCTAAATGGATTTTTTACGAAGCCGCCACATATCGTTCGACAATTTTTGCTATTATATTTGATGTCGATGCCCCTTCAATAAGTCTAACCCTTACTACATTTTTGACATGCTCTGCGCCTACTATGTCGTTTAACGCCCAGTCTGATCCTTTTACAAGTATGTCCGGAGATATGGCTTTAATCAGCGCAAGCGGGGTAGGCTCGTCAAATATGGAGACAAAATCAACGCACACAAGCGCGGCAAGCACTTCCGCCCGTTCGGCCTCAGCAATTATAGGCCTTTTGGCCCCTTTGATCTCCTGAATAGATCGATCTGAATTAAGGCCAACAACCAGTATGTCTCCTTGTTGTCTTGCCTCTCTAAGGTATCGAACATGGCCTACATGGAGCAGATCAAAACATCCGTTTGTAAAGACTACTTGCAGAGATTGTTTTTTGAGTTGAGCTATTTCACGAATCAGTTCATCCCTGTTCTTTATTTTATGATCCATAAGCCTCAACGATCCTATCAGCAAAACAGGGGATAGTCTCTCTGAATTTATTTAACACATTAAAATCTAATGTGGATATAATTCCAGCCGGTCTTTTGCCTGCGGAAGCAAGGATATCTCCAAATGGGGATATGATCTGGGATCTTCCGGCATATGCTACTGTTTGATCTTGACCGCATCGATTAGATGCCAGAATAAATGCCTGGTTTTCTATTGCCCTTGCCCGCAACAGTGTTTGCCAATGGATAAGTCTTGCCTCAGGCCATTGGGCGCATACCACAATGATTTTTGCGCCTTGAAGCGCAAGCGATCTGCACAACTCCGGGAATCTCAGGTCATAGCAAATAAGCAGACCTATAGGCCCAGCAGAGGTATTGCAAACAACACTTTTTTCTCCCCGGCCAAAGTGACGATCTTCCTGAGTAGGCGAAAAAAGATGAATTTTTTGATATGTTGCGGCTATTTGCCCGTTTTCATCTATCACATATGCTGTATTGAATATCTTGTCATGAATCTTTTCCGGAAGGGATCCTATAATAATTGCGTTAAACTGACGCGCCATGTTACTTATGTGATCAAGTATTTCAGGGGTAGTGTTGCTAAGCTGGTTGATGTTTGCGTATGAAAAACCAGTAGACCACAATTCTGGGAGTACCATGATTTTGACTTTTTTGCGGGCGAGCGATTGAATATGGCGCTTTGTTTGTTTTAGATTGGCTGACACGTTTCCAAGCTGTACATCGGTCTGGATAACCCCTGCGCTCACACTAATCATTAGAATTCCCCATCTGTATCGCGTCTTGCGCTATGCCT
>JAZDIE010000177.1:0-3093 GCA_043805295.1 Pseudomonadota bacterium | reverse complement strand
TTAATCGCTTCACATAAGCTGATGATCCGCATGTCCCCCTGACATTTCGGGCAGACCAGGGGATCTACTTTCCCCGATCAGGTCGAGGACAGGCTCCTATCTTCTGAATTAATCGCGACCAGTTCCGCCGGAATGTCTTTTCATCCCCATCGGGTTCGAGAATGCACGGGATAGCCGCATCACTGCCTTCCTTCTGCCGTTTTCCCCGTGAGACGTTGCTGTAGTATCCGTATTATGCAGAGTTCAAAATTATGCTGAGTAATTTGGATAATGGGTCCATTCAGCCGATTGAGCCATGTTTAACTCAGCATAATAAATCAACAAAAAATCATAGACTCTCAAGGAAGGCGAGAATAGAATCTTTTGCCTGGTAGCGCACACTTTTTAGTGATGGATCCTGCATCTTTTGGAGAGCTTTTTCCTTCATTGACAAATCAGCTTCTATGTACATATGGGTTGTGGCGGGGCTTTCATGCCCCAGCCAAAGGGCAATAACAGTGATATCAACACCAGACTGAAGAAGATGCATTGCAGTTGTATGACGTATTGCGTGGGGTGATATTTGACGTTTCCGAAGCGTTGGAAACTGTTTCGCTGTGTTCTTTATCGCAAGACGAAGTCGGTACTCAACACCAGACCGGGTAAGCGGCCTGCCATGACGGTTGGGAAAGGCTGGAGCATTGCCGTCTGCGCTCAATCGAAAAAACCATTCTTTCATGTGTTTCGCGGTACTTTTCCATAATGGGACTGATCTTTGCTTGCGTCCCTTCCCGTGAATGATAATGAAAGCTTTATCCTCCAAGCAGACGTCGTTCACTTGCAGGCGTGTAATTTCAGAAACTCGGGCGCCGGTGTTATAAAGCGTCATGAACATGACATAATCCCGGTGCCCGCTGAATGTGGTTTTGTCCGGTGATGTAATTATAGCCTCTACTTCTTCGAGTGAGAGGAACTCGAAAGACGGCCGGTCAAATCGTTTCAGAGGAATAGCTAGGATTTTACGGATGGTGGAAAGAGATTCGATGTCCTGGTAAGACGCATACTGCATAAAAGAACGGATGGCAGCCAGCCTGAGATTTCGACTTCTTTCTGCATTACCCCTCTCATTTTCAAGATAGTCCAGAAAATCAAGAACCAGTTGAGCATTCATATCTGTCAATTGGAGCGATGCTGGCTCTTTTTTTATCTTCTCTTGAGCATATTGAAAGAACAAACGAAAGGTATCGCGGTAACTAGCGATGGTTTGCGGACTGGCATTCTGCTGTGCTATCAGCCGGCGACAGAAGAAGTTTTGTATCAACGTGGAAAAACTGATTTCAGATTTGTTTTTGTTCATAGATATTCCCTCCCCCCTGACTGTTGACAAAAATCTCGAATCTCTGCGAAACCACCGCGAGAAGAGCAGGAACAGCGCTAAGATACCAGTAGGTATCGGTTACCTGGGCATGACCCATATAAGTGCTCAAAGCAAAAATCTTCTGATCCAGGTTTTTGCCTTCCTCATACCATTTGAGCAATCTTCTCACTGCGAATGTATGGCGAACATCATGAATTCTGGGTGGCCTTTTGCCTGTATCTGTCCACCCCAGATCAAGGCGCAGCTTTTTGAAGACATATAAAACCTGACCATAGTTCAAAGAGGTTCCGTTTTTAGTTAGAAAAAAACCTTCTACCTTTACACCAGGGTGGCAGGCATCTCGAAAAGTTACATAGTCTTGCAGTGCCTGTGACGTTGAGGGGCTAATCGGAACCAGTCGCGATTTTTTGAATTTTGTTTGATTTACGGTTACGATGCTCATTTTAAAATCCACATCATCCCTGGACAAGTTGAGCGCTTCCGAGATTCTAAGCCCGGTGCTGAGAAGTAGTCCGAACAGTGCCACATAGGTGCGGGGCTGCAAACCATCGGTCGGCTTGAGGCGCGATGCCGCTTGAAGTAACGCCGCTACTTCATCATGCGAATAAATATGGGGTGACAGTCGGCGTTTTGAAGAGCCCAGCAAGCGTTTGGGTGGAATCTCGGTACGTGAATCAAAAAGGAACTGGTGTTTCGCAAAACGACACACCACCTCATAACGCCTTGCCCAATATACAGGATCGGCATTTTCAGGAAGTTTTGCCCACCGAACGGCAATTTCCGTTGTCACGGGTCCTTTGTGCCCGATTTGATCCGCATAACGGGCAAAGAGGAGCAATTCTTTACCCTCACTATCTAATTGGTATCCAAGTTTCCGTTTAAACTTCAGATATTGTTGAGCCTGTTTAATCATGGATGGCATTTTCATAATACACTCCCGCTATCAGGCCAAGGGAGAGCCACTTCACAGAGCATAGGGATATCAACTTTTGTGTAGATGACAGTCGTATCAATGCTCTTGTGCCTCAAGATATCGGCGATTTCTTTAATGCTCACTCCCTGCTGAATCATATGGGTGGCAACCGTGTGCCTGAGAATATGGGGACCATATGATGGAGCCTTCAGTCCCGTGCGTTTAAATCCTCGCCGGATGATAGCTCCAATGGCACTTCCGTTAAGAGCAACCCCCAGGGGGCGACGATGACGAACAAAAATCCTCCGCTCCGATGTTTTAGGACGGCCACCCCGTAGATACGCTACAATGGCTTCGCCAACATCTTTTGGTAAGGGAAGTTCATTTGCCTGTCGGTCCTTTCCATCACATATTCGAACAATTCCTGAACGCCATTTGATATCATCAAGGGAAAGATTCGCCACTTCACTTCGCCGTAAACCCAAGCGCGACAGGCAAATGGCGATGGCATAACCGCGAAGACCATCCGCTCTTTTCCGGTTAAAAGAAGACAATAATATCTCCAGCTGTTCTTTCGTTATATATTTGGGGATATGAGAAAGTTCCCAAGCGGCAACAGCGGGAACCGCATCGACCAGTCTTTCATCACACAGACCTTTCATGGCCAAGAATCTGAAAAAACATCGCAAAGCGGTTGTCATTGCCTTGAGGTAGGGGACGTCATAATGCTTTTTTTGATTCATTATGAACTGAATGATATCGATCGGTGTCAATTTGCTTAGTTCGTGTTCAGAAACATGGTTAAATCTCTCAAGCAAAAAAG
>JAZDIE010000176.1:0-10822 GCA_043805295.1 Pseudomonadota bacterium | reverse complement strand
CACCGCTCGCAGTTCGGCGAAATGCACGCAGCCATTACCAAGGCCTTTAAAAAATACCATCTCTTCGGCTTCACCGGCACGCCGATCTTTGCCGTGAACGCTTCTTCCGGCTGTCGGCCCGATTTTAAGACCACCGCGCAGGCGTTTGGCGATAAATTGCACACCTACACCATCGTGGACGCCATTGCCGATAAAAATGTTTTGCCGTTTAAGGTCGATTATATCTCTACCGTGCGCGAAGCCGAAGACATTGAAGATAAGAAAGTGCGCGACATCGACCGGGAAAACGCGCTTGCCGCGCCGGAGCGTTTGGCGAATATCGTTCAATATATCCGCATATCCGCGACCATTTTGATCAGAAAACCAAACGGAACAGCTATTACAAACTCAAAGACCGCAGGCTGGCGGGTTTTAACTCAATGATAGGTAAGCCACTGGTCAAACCAGTGGCTTACCTATCATTGAGTTAGAAACGCGTTTCGTAACGGCAGTGTAGCAACAACAGGTACGGATCTGTCCAGAGTATTGCCGCCCGTGTCACGCTTTTCTCCCGGCGGTGAGCGGACAATAAAACGAGAAAACGTTCTTACTAAACTTGTTAAATTCTTTGAACGATTTTTTGATATTTCCAGTGGGGTGTTGTAGCAAAAACAGATAACCAGGCGCTGCACCGGACGGCAATTCCGCCGCGCTCCATTGCCTCCGGTGAGCTTCGTCGTTAGCCGACCGCACAAAAAATCAAACCAACAAAAACTGAGGTAGCAAGTGGCGCAAAAAATTGAAAGCGATAAACTTTTCGTAAAAGATGTTTTTCAGAAATGGTACCGCATTCCGGAATACCAGCGCCCCTACGTCTGGGGGGCTGATCAGGTGATTGAACTGCTTGACGATGTATATCGAGCGAGACAATCCAACCCAGAATCTCAGTATTTTCTTGGTTCTATGGTCCTGAAAAAATCGGATAAGCAGGATGGAACTACCAAATACGAAGAGTATGACCTTCTGGACGGTCAACAAAGGCTGACAACCCTCTTCCTGATTACTGCTGTAGTTCGTGATCTGACCCCAAAGTCCAAAGAGGCACGTATCAAAACCTGCCGGGAAACTATTTGTCAGATGGCAAATCCTGACGACAATATCCCAGAACGAAGTCGTATCGTTTTTGACATTCGGGACAAGGTGCGAGATTTTGTAGATACCTACATCAAATCTGATGCAGGAACTCAAAAGGTTGATGAACTCAAGATTCTCTCACAAAAGAGCGATGAAGATATTTCCATTAGGAATTTAGCCAATGCTATATTGACGATTCAAAAATTTTTTCAAAACGGTAAATCTCTGGATGAGTTCTTCCCTTATTTACGCTCAAATGTATTGATGATATATGTGGCGACAGAGGAATTGGAAGACGCATTTCATCTTTTTACCGTTATGAACAATCGAGGGATAAAGCTACGCAATAGTGACATTCTCAAAGCCGAAAATCTCGCCAAGGTTACCGACTCCACCGCCAGAACCAAATATGCTAAGGTGTGGGAAAGCATAGAGGAATATTTTTCTGAGGATTTCGACAATTTTCTCTCGCACCTTAGAACCATACTTGTCAAACAGAAGGCAGGTTACAACCTTCTCAAAGAATATGAAGACAATGTCTATGCTCCTAAAGAGTTTGACCGCAATACAAAAATCTATACTTCCAAGCCTCCATTATTAACCAAAGGTAAATCCACTTTTGACTTTATAGAGCGCTATTATAAGCATTACCTCAATCTTTTTGATGATGACAATTACGGCCTTACAAACAGCTTTGAAATTTACAACCAGCTTGCCTTAATGCGCTTTGGTTTTGAGGCCGACTACTGGATAGCGCCACTTCTACGCTATTACGAAAAATACAAAACATGTGAGTTGCTCAAATTCTTGTATCTTCTGGATGCAAAATTTTCTTCTGACTGGATCATTGGCGCTTCGCCAACTGATCGTATTGAAAAGAATAATGCCATCATAAAAGAGATTGAAACGGCAACCGATCAAAATGCTCTATTTGCTTCTACCGTATTCAAAGTGGAAACGCAGGATCTTTTGCGGGTTCTTTCCGGCGGAATTTATGGCCGTCGCTATGGTCGGTATATCCTGTTAAAAATCGACCTTGCTTATCACGGACACACAACCAAATTTTCTCCACCAGAAACCATCAGCATTGAACATATTTTACCCCAGACACCAGACCCAAGTAGTCAATGGATTTCCGATTTCACCAAACAAGACAGAGAAAAATGGACTAACCGTCTCGGTAATCTCATTGTTCTTTCTCGGCGAAAAAATACCGCACAAAGTAATCTCGATTATTTGCAAAAAAAGGAAAAGTATTTCAAGAAGAACGTTGAGCTATTTAGCAACTCGGTAAGAATTTTCAACACATTCGGCACTTGGAGCTTGGACGATCTTAAAAAAAATCACAAAGAAATGCTTGTTAAGTTGTTGTCGTCTTATGGCGCTGACCATGTCAGATGATGACTTAGAAAAAACTGTGGAGTAACGGCTGGAAATTATTAACAAAACTAGCGCTAACAAGCGGGTCAACCAGACGGCGGGGAGCAGCGTTGTTGCGCTAATCGCGGTAAGTTCAGTAGAAAATCGGCTTTGCATGCCTCTGGTTTTGTGGTACGAACAGAAATATTATGGGTAAAGTGATTGGAATTGCAAACCAAAAGGGCGGGGTTGGCAAGACCACAACGGCAATAAACCTTGCGGCATCTCTTGCCGTGGCAGACCAAAAAACACTGCTTGTTGATTGCGACTCCCAGGGGAACGCCACTTCTGGTGTTGGAATACGTAAGGAAGATCTAGGGGCAAAGAATCTCTATCGCGGTCTGATCCGTGAGACAGGTATCGATGAGCTTATTCATTCCACAGAGATATCTAATCTGCAAGTGATTCCTTCCAACGTTGATCTTGCAGGGGCTGAAATAGAATTGATAGGCGTAGAGGATAGAGAACGCCGACTTGCAACCTTGCTTGCGCCTGTTGTTGACGCATATGATTTTATCATCATCGATTGTCCGCCTTCGCTTGGTATTCTTACAGTTAATGTTCTTTCAGCAGCCGATAGTGTAATCGTGCCGCTTCAATGCGAGTATTACGCACTGGAAGGGCTGGGGCAGTTCTTGAATACTTACAATAGGATAAGGCAGTCGTTTAATCCCAGATTGACCATTGAAGGGATTCTTTTGACCATGTTTGACAAGCGAAACAACCTTACACGTCAGGTGAGCGAAGAGGCGAGGAGGCATTTTAATAGTATGATCTTCAATACTTATATCCCAAGAAATGTAAGATTGGGGGAGTCGCCAAGCTTTGGAAAGCCTATTATTCTTTACGATATAACATCCCCAGGGGCTCAGAGCTATCTCAGCCTGGCCCAGGAGATATTGAAAAAACATGACAGCCGAAACAGATAAGAGAGAAAAACCTTTACGAAAGGCGTTAGGTCGAGGAATTGATTCCCTGATTCCTAACCTTGATTCGCTTACAAAAAGGGAGGATTATTTTCTTTGTGATATTGGCCTGATCTCTCCTAACCCTATGCAGCCACGGCAGACTATTGCCGAGGGGTCATTGGATGATCTGGTTGCCTCTATAAAAGAGATGGGGATTATCCAACCGCTTATTGTCCGGACAGCCAGGACAGGCTATGAGTTGATCGCTGGAGAGCGTCGTTTACGGGCTGCAGGGCTTGCTGGCCTTAAAAAAGTGCCTGTTATTGTAAAAGAGGCCTCTTCGAAAGAGATGCTTGAGCTTGCGCTTATTGAGAACATACAGAGAAAAGACTTAAATCCATTAGAAGAGGCCGAGGCGTATCATAGGCTTACCAGCGAGTTCGGTCTGACACAAGAGCAGGTTGCAGTAAGAGTAGGTAAGGATCGTTCCACTGTCGCTAATTTTTTACGTGTGCTTTCGCTACCCGAACCAATCCGGCAGGATATATTGAACGGCGTGCTTACCATGGGTCATGCAAGGGTGCTGGCTGGTATCGAGAAGAATGCGCTTCAGCGGAAGGCTTGGAATCTGATTGTATCAAGAAGGCTATCGGTGAGAGGCGCGGAAGACCTGGCAAAGAGTCTTAAGGTTGCTGTGAAGAGTCGGGTAAAGCCAAAGGATGCCACGTCCAAAGATATTTATTTCCGCTCGCTTGAGGAGAATCTTTCACAGCGTCTTGGCACAAAGGTGGCGATCAAGCGAAGTCATCAGGATGGTCGCGGCGTGCTTGAGATTGACTATTATAGCGACAATGATCTTGAGCGGCTGATGGCGCTTATGACGGGAAGGTTGAAGGCTGAAGATGGTATTTAATTGGTTTCGCAAAAAAAAGGAAGTACCCCTGGAAAAGGAAGATCAGGGGCATCTGGAGCAGTCCGAACAGTCGTCAGAAATACCAGGTGGACCACGGACCACGGATGATGGACCTCAGACGACTGACGATGGACCGCAGACGATGGACCACGGTCTGTCGTCCATAGTCAGTGGTACGTCATCGCAGTCGCCTGAACAGGAAGAGAAAAAAACAAAACCTGGTTTTTTCCAGCGTCTGAAGTCAGGATTGAATAAGACTAGCAAGGCATTGGCAGGCCGTGTGGACCGGCTTGTGTTAGGGAAAAAAGAGATATCCGATGACTTGTTCGAGGAATTGGAAGAGATACTAATCACCTCTGACATTGGCGTTAATACCACAAACCAGCTTATCGCCAATGTCCAAGACAAGGTGGCGCGCAAGGTATTGAACGATCCCGCGCACTTGAAGCATGCCCTTGCCGAGGAGATGCTTCAAATTCTACAGCCGAGTTCTGTTGACACTCATATCATGACGCACAAACCGCATATCGTTATGGTTATAGGTGTCAACGGAGTGGGTAAGACCACGACCATAGGAAAGCTTGCGGCCAGATATATGTCCCAGGGTAAAAAAACGCTGCTTGTGGCTGGTGATACATTTCGCGCTGCGGCTATCGAGCAGCTTGAGGTATGGGCGGCCAGGGTCGGGGTGGATGTGGTTCGTCAAAAAACTGGCTCTGATCCTTCGGCTGTGGTTTATGACGGCATAGAGTCTGCTCTGGCGCGTAATGTAGATATTGTGATCATAGACACTGCGGGAAGGCTTCACACAAAGGTGAACCTCATGAGTGAATTGCAAAAAATTCATAGGGTTATAGGTCAAAGATGCCAGGGCGCTCCGCACGAAGTGCTTCTTGTGCTTGATGCAACTACTGGCCAGAATGCCCTTAGTCAGGCCAAGGCGTTTTATGAATCTCTACAGGTTACAGGAATAGCCTTGACTAAGCTGGACGGCTCGGCAAAGGGCGGGATCGCTGTGGCTATTTTAAACGAACTCAAGATACCTATCCAATACGTGGGGGTCGGCGAACAGGTTTCCGACCTCCAGGATTTTGAACCAAAGTCATTTGTAGATGCTATGTTTGCAGACAACAATTCTACCCCTTCCGATGTATAGCCTTCAGTCTATCCACCTGAGTAGCTACTTTATTCTTTTATTTTTTGTCCGATAAAGAGGATATAAGCCGTCTTTGCGTTTGAACCGCGAGTATGTTGGAAGGGTTTGTTTGATCATGATGATAAAGCGACGCAAGCTTGTATTTGTTGTATTGCTCGGAGTCATAACCCTTGTTGCAGGGTTGGGAGTCGCTACGAATTATCTTGTGGTGCAGGACGCCAAGGATGCCAGGGAGGATATGATTAATATGGGCGGCCAGGTTGTAAGCTTTCTTGCCCTATACCCTCCAGAATTGTTATACGGGAACAATTCCCTTTTGTTGCAGAAAACCATTACTGAACATATACCCGCATCCATGTTTGGATACCTGCTGGTGTTGGATTCGCTTGGCAAGCCTATGGTCACCCTCGGTAGAGATACCCTTGTTGGAAAAATACCTGACCATGTTGCCGTTGAGGCACTGTCTGCAATAGGCTTTTTTACACAGTCTTTTATTATAGACGAAGGCGGTTCAGGGCGCGTGCTTTACGAATTTTCCAGGCCGGTTTATGCAAGCGGCGGCCAGATTGCGCTTGTCAGACTTGGACTTATGCTTAAGTCTTCCAGCGTCTTTACCTTTGAACATTATATCATTCTTGCAATCTTTTTGCTTCTTGTGTGCGCTGTTATTGTCTTTTATTACTATGGGCTTCAGATTGTGATTAAACCCATAGCAGAGCTTAACTCCCGTTTAAAGGATATTGCCGGCGGACCTACTGCTATCAAGGTTTTGCAACGTAATAATCCAGGCATAGGTTCTGTTTTGGGGGGTGTGCATGATGCGTTGGCGGTCATGCAGAAAAAGTCTTCGCAATTAGAGCATGAAAACAAGCATCTCTTATCACACCTTGGCGCGGTTTTGTTTGAGAAAAAGCAGGCCATGAATGCACTGGATTCTGTGCGCTTCGGGGTAGTTGTTACTGATATGCAGGATAATGTGGCGCACATTAACTTATATATGCTCAATCTTTTAAAAAAGAAGGCAAATGATGTGCTGGGCCGCCCCGTAAAGGAGATATTTAAACACAACGAGGTCTTTTCACTCCTTGCAAACACTGAGGCATCGGGTCGCAGCCGCAGTGATGTTACACTCCCCGACCTTGCGCCTGGAGAGGTTTTTAAGGTGTCAGCAAACCGGCTTATGGGAGATGGTGAGACGCCTATAGGGAAAATGATCTCTTTTAGCAACATAACCAATGAGATAAGGGCGGAAAAAGGAAAGCAGGACTTTATAGACCATGTCGCGCACGAGCTTCTTACTCCGCTAACTAACGTCAAATCGTACAGCGAACTTCTCATGGACGGAGAGGTTACAAATATTGAGATGCAGAAGGAATTCTATAACACCATCAATGACCAAACCAACAGACTAACCAGTATGATCAAAAATCTCCTTAACATATCCCGTATGGAGACTGGGGCGCTTAGTTTAGATAAAGGGCTTGTTCGCACCGATTGGTTTGTCGAGGATTGTTTGTCTGCTATTGAAGGTTCTGCCAGAGACAAAGGCATTACGATTGTCAAACGGATGCCGGACATTTTTCCTTCATTGATGGCGGACAAGGAGATGATGAAGGCTGCGCTGATTAACCTATTGGGTAACGCGGTCAAGTATACCCCCCAGGGCGGAGTCGTCAACTTTTCTATAGCCGAGGAAGAGGGGACGGTTGTATTTGAGGTGGCGGATACTGGTTATGGAATTTCTGCTGAAGATATTTTGCATATATTTGATAAGTTCTACCGGTCCAAGGATCCGCGCATAACCGAGCAGGTAGGCTCTGGGCTTGGCTTAGCGCTCACTTCTGAAATCGTTCGGCTGCATGACGGAGAGATCGATGTGGAGAGCGAGGTCGGAAAAGGGACGCGTTTTACAATGAGGATTCCAAAGGAAAAGTACTATGTCGTTGGCCAGCAACAATAAACGCATTCTGGTGGTAGACGATGATGTGCATATTCGTCGTGTGCTTGAGGTCAAGCTGAGATCAAGGGGGCATATTGTTTCTTTTGCCAGGGACGGAGAAGAAGGTCTTAAGCTGATAAACGAGCAAAGGCCGGATGTTGTTATTACAGACATAAACATGCCGCGGATGAACGGCGAGCAAATGGTGCGACAGGCAGACGCGCTTAAAAAAGACCGGACGTTTCTCACCATAGTGATGACCGCCAGGATTTCAAAAAATGATCAGACATGGACAATGGAGATGAAAGATACTGTTTTAGTTGAAAAACCCTTTAGCCCGGCCAGGATGATTGAATGTATAGATGAATATTTTGGAAAGGACAGATAGTTCATTATGGAACTTGACAAGAATTTCGCTGCCTTTCTTGAGAGCACTCACGCTGTAACTGGCATGGCCTTTGAGCTGTGTGATGCGACCAGGGTTATATTCAGCACAGCCTCTGACGACCTGATACGCGCCTCGCTCGCCGCTTCTGTTGCTGATCTCTGCCGCAAGGTTATAGAGAAAGGTGAGTTGCAGAGCGAGGTCTCTGATAACGGCTTTAGTTTAATAGGTGTTCCGCTTTTAAAGCAGGAAGGTCAGGTCGGCACGCTGATAGCATATTATCCTAATCCAAATACATCTGCCACTGAAGATGCAACGCAGAAGGAAAAATTTTTAATTGGTCTTGCGCATATAATGGAAGAAAAGGTGGAGGTGGAAAAAGAGCTGCATGAGATGGCTGGTGAGTTGGCGCAAAGCTTTGAGGAATTAAGCCTTTATTCCAGAGTGGCCAACCAGCTCAAAAGCGTCAAGTTTACCAGATTGATGCAGCAGCACTTAGTTGATGACCTGCTTAGGAGTATGAGGTCAGACCTTGTTTTTGTCGATCTTCCGCAACATGCCGAATATAGTGTCTTATGCTCTATCCCTCAGTTTGCCGAACAGATCAAGGATGTTGAACATTTTGTCCAGGCCCTTGTCAGGTCAATACCTCCGCATAATAAGGCCGGAGGAGAGGATGACTATTTTATTGTGAACGATTCTGTCGCAACCCCTGAATATGAGCCGATTTACGCCAAACAATATCGGTTTTTGGCGGTTCCTATAAGACACTCCGATGAGTTCTATGGCTGGCTGGGACTGGCGTCTTTCAACATGAAAGAGCTATTCCGAAGGAGCGAGTTGAGCCTTTTGATTTCAATTTCAGAACAGCTTGCCGTGGTGATAGCAAATGTTGATCTCTATCGAGACCTTGAGCAGTTTGTAATAAATGTGGTCAGGTCTTTGGTCTGCACGATCGAGGCAAAGGACGTATACACCAGGGGTCACTCCGAGCGGGTGAGCCGGTATAGTCTTGCTATTGCCGAGCGCTTAGGTATTGAAAGCAGGCAGCGTGACATTCTTAACTGGGCCGCAATTCTGCATGATATTGGAAAGATTGGAATCCCTGAAAGCATTCTGAACAAAACGGCTCAGCTTACGGACGAAGAGTACGCAATCATCAAGCAGCATCCTGAAAAGGGGTATACGATTCTGGAGCCGCTTGACCAGATTTCGGAATCGCTTGTCGGTATACTCCACCACCATGAACGGTACGACGGAACCGGATATCCAAAGGGGCTTAAAGGAAGTGGTATTCCTCTTTTTGCCAGGATTATCGCTGTGGCTGATACATTTGACGCCATTGCCTCGACCAGGGCGTACCGTCCCGCAAAGTCCATCCACGATGCGCTCAGGATTTTGCAACAGGTTGCCGGAACTCAGCTTGATCCTGATATTGTTAAGATTTTTGGAGAAATTTTTCCCGATCTTGAACAGACTATAGACCATTGACCAGAGACCATGGTCCGTCGTCAGTGGTCAGTGGTCCATGTATCAGAGCCAATCAATGGAAGAAAACAATACTGAAAAAAAATCTTCATCCATAGGCATCGCCAGGGTGGGGGGGCACATGATACTCACCCCCCGCGGGTCATTGACATACTATAACTCTGACGATTTTCAGGTTGCGTGTATGACGCTTATTGAACAGGGGCAGGTTAATGTCATTGTGGATTGTAAGTCGATTTCATTTTGGGACAGCTTGGCGCTGGAAGCTCTGTGGCGCGTGCATAGTGTCCTTGCCGACCGTGGAACCAGCCTTAAATTGGTCAGTCTTAACCCTGTATGCAAGGATATTCTGATAGCCACACGTCTAATAAACCTTTTTCTCGTATATAACGATATCCCGGAGGCGATCAGGGCCAAGGCATGACACAAGGCGTTACATCACCACAGAGGCAAAAGCTGGGGGAACTGCTTCTAAGCCAGGGCCGCATAACGCCTGAACAACTCACCGGTCTGTTGGAGCTTCAGAAACAGACTTCAAAGCCGCTCGGCAAGCTACTCATAGAAAAACAGATTTTAACTGATGATGAGCTGATCCAGATACTTGGCGAGCAGATGGGCATCCCGCATGTCTGGCTTCGCAAAGGGCTGGTTGATCCCAAGATTGTGCATCTTGTTTCCAAGGACAAGGCGCTTCATTTTCAGATTGTGCCCATGTTCTGCGTAAACAAAGTGCTTACTGTCGCCACTGCCGATCCATACGCCATTTTTGTGTTTGACGAGCTTGCAAAGCTTACCGGTATGGAGGTTCAGCCGGTGCTATGCCGAACCAACGACATTCTTGATGCAATCCGTGATTGTTACCGCGATCAGGTAATAGACATAGAAGATGTGATGTCGAGCATAGAGGAGACTGATATTGAGTTAGTCGAGGCGTTTCGGGAAAAAGAAATCACAGAGATTATGGAGATGGCCGAGGGAAGCCCTGTGATCAACCTGACCAACATGATCCTGCTCAAGGCGGTCAGGGATGGCGCGAGCGATATCCATCTTGAGCCAAGGCGCGGCAAATTTCAGATCAGGGTCAGAATCGATGGCGTGCTTTATGAGATGATGGCGCCAAAGCCTGAGATGCATCCGGCTGTGGTGTCCAGGCTTAAGATCATGGCGCATCTTGATATAGCAGAGCGCCGCATGCCCCAGGACGGCAGGTTTCAGGTAAGCGTGGACAGCAAGATAATAGACGTCAGATTTTCTTCCATGCCCGGCATACATGGGGAAAAAGTGGTGTTGCGTATATTAGACAAAAGCAGGGCCGTGCTCGATCTAAACAGATTAGGTCTGTCTGATGATATAGGCACCAGGTTTAAGACGCTTCTCAAGAGGCCATACGGTCTTATCCTTGTTTGCGGCCCAACAGGGAGCGGAAAGACTACCACACTTTATTCCTCGCTTGTTATGCTTAATAGTGTTGAAAAAAATGTTATGACCATAGAAGATCCTG
>JAZDIE010000175.1:0-3347 GCA_043805295.1 Pseudomonadota bacterium | reverse complement strand
CCCCTCTTGTTAGAGGGGATTTCATGAAAACAATATCCATAGGTCAAAAACTTTACTTTAGTATTGAATCACCTCCGTTGTTGTGTGATAAGGATCAATTGGGGAATAGTGTTACATGGTACTAGTCTATATCTGTCTTCAACACTGACAAAAAAGCAGACTGCGGGATCATTACATTCCCCACCATCTTCATCCT
Organism: Pseudomonadota bacterium; assembly: GCA_043805295.1. Lineage (GTDB taxonomy): Bacteria > Desulfobacterota > Desulfobacteria > Desulfobacterales. The sequence continues at coordinate 3,151 of JAZDIE010000175.1, read as the reverse complement.
TTTTTTCCCTTTTTTCTGTTTTTCAAGGAGCTTCCGCTTTCTGGATATATCCCCTCCATAGCACTTGGCGGTAACGTCCTTCCTGAACGGAGAGATGGTCTCTCTGGCTATGATCTTTGCTCCGATTGCGCCCTGGATTGCGATCTTGAACATTTGTCTGGGGATTTCTTCCTTAAGCTTTTCGCATGCATGTCTCGCCCTTTCAACTGAGCGATCTTTGTGTACAAGCTGTGAAAGCGCGTCCACCCGCTCGCTGTTTACAAGTATATCCATCTTGACAAGGTCGCTTTCCCTGTAGTCTATAAGGTCGTAGTCAAAAGAGCCGTACCCTTGCGTTATGCTTTTTAGCCTGTCATAGAAATCGTAGATCACCTCTGCTAAGGGAAACTCCATAGTGACATCTATCCTGTCTCCCCGCATGTATTGATATGTGGAGTTTACGCCGCGCCTGTCGAGGCATAGCTTCATTACTCCGCCCATGTACCGCTGCGGGATCATGATCGAGGCCTTTATATAAGGTTCTTCAGTTTTTGCGATTTTGAGAGGGTCAGGATAAAGGGCGGGGTTGTCCACCACAAGCAATGTCCTGTCATGGAGATAGCATTTGTAACTCACAGACGGCGCGGTCATTATGAGTGAAAGTCCGAATTCCCGCTCAAGCCGTTCCTGGACTACGTCGAGATGTAGCAACCCCAAAAATCCGCACCGGAACCCGAATCCCAGGGCTAGCGATGAGTCTTTCTCATATATCAGGGAGGCGTCGTTTAACTTTAGCTTTTCAATTGCGTTGGCAAGCTCTTCATATTCGTCTGATGCAATAGGGTATATGGAGGAAAATACGACAGGTTTTACCTCCTTAAACCCTGAAAGCGGGCTTTTGCACGGCATTTGGTCAGAGGTGATTGTGTCCCCGCATCTGATATCGCTGACTGTCTTTATCCCTGCGATTATATACCCCACCTCACCGGCGGCGAGGGATTTTAGCGGAATTTGTCCCAGCCGGAACATGCCAACTTCTTCCACCTTGTGCAATGAGTTGTTAGACATAAAACGTATGATGTCCCCTGATTTTATCTCTCCGTGAAAGACCCGGCAGTGTATGATTGCGCCTCGATATGAATCATAGTGGGAATCGAATATAAGCGCTTGAAGCGGTTTCTCAGTGTCTCCTATTGGAGGAGGGAGCCGGTTTACGATTGCTTCAAAGACCTCTTCGATCCCGATTCCTTCCTTTGCCGAAACACATAGTGTGCCTTCAGCGTCAAGTCCGAGGTCTTCTTCGATCTGAAGCTTTACGCGTTCTATGTCAGCCGAGGGGAGGTCGATTTTGTTGATCACAGGGATAATGGCAAGGTTATGTTCCATGGCAAGATAGAGATTGGCTAGTGTCTGCGCCTCTACGCCCTGGCTTGCGTCGATAATGAGGAGCACGCCTTCGCAAGACGCAAGCGATCTTGAAACCTCGTATGTAAAGTCTACATGGCCGGGCGTGTCAATGAGATTAAGGATATACTCCAGGTTGTTTTTTGCCTTATACGGCAGGGCGATTGCCTGGCTTTTTATGGTGATCCCCCGCTCCCGCTCGATATCCATATTGTCAAGTATCTGGTCGCGGAAATCCCGGTCAGAGACAAGTTTGGTTGCTTGTATCAATCTGTCGGATAAAGTGGATTTTCCATGGTCGATGTGCGCGATTATGCTGAAATTGCGAATATGTTTCATAAATATCCATTAAGCTGTTAGCAGTTTTGAGGGCCTATTATAATATAGAATGGTATTTCAGTAAATGATCAATTATGATAAACTTAGTATTAAGTGCTTTTTTTGAAAGAAAAAATGGTTGACCAATGAAATTCGAATGGGATCCAGAGAAAGCTAAACGCAATTTGAAGAAACATATGGTCTCTTTTGACGAAGCTGCGACGGTCTTTTACGATCCGCTATCTGCAACTTTTGATGACGTTGATCACTCAATATGGGAGCATCGATATATTACTGTCGGTTTTTCCTCTCGTAAATGTTTGCTTGTTGTCAGTCACTTGGACAGAGAGAAAAATATACGTATTATTAACGCGCGTCCCGCCACTGCGCATGAAAGGAAAAGGCATGAAGGATAAATACAATAAAAATTGTGATGAATTGCGTCCTGAATATAAATTTGACTATTCCAAAGCTGTTCGCGGAAAATACTGTAAGCGACTTATCGAAGAAGGATCGAACGTAGTTGTACTTGAGCCGGATATTGCTGAACTTTTTCGTGATTCTGCTTCTGTGAATGAAGCGCTAAGATCATTGCTGAATCTAACTCGTTCTACACACCGACTGACAGGCTGCTGAAGATAGACCGGCGAGCAAGTCATGTTTGTCGCCTGGCATCACGATATGAAGACAAAATATCCCATTATTCTGGCTCACGGTATTTTCCGGTTTGATCAGTTATTAAACCTGGTATTTCATACCGACAATCGACACTGTGATGGTCTTCACTACTTTCGCAAGATAAGGAGTTTTTTGAAGGCGCGCGGATTTGAGGTGTATCATACAAGCGCCAGGTGGGGCGGACGACTTGAGGCCAGGGCTGGCGATCTTAAAAAGAATATCGAGACGATTACCGGTATGTTTACAAAACATGAGAAGGTGAATATCATAGGCCACAGCATGGGCGGACTCGACGCCAGATACATGGTCTGCGCCTGGCGGCTGCGCGACCATGTCGCCTCTATAAGCACTATCAGCACACCCCACTGGGGGACATCGTTTGCGGATTGGGGACTTAAGCGCTACAGTCCCCTTATTCCAGCGGCAAAAGCAGTGGGTATTGACATAAGCGGCTTACATGACCTCACACGGGATAGCTGCGCAAGGTTCAACGATGATGCATGGGAATATGAACAAACAAACAAGGTGTTATATCAAACCTTTGCGGGTACGATCCCTTGCAGTATGGCGCTGCCGTCGTTTCGCTTGCCGCACGCGATCATTAGTCGTGAGGAGGGAGAAAATGACGGGTTGGTATCTTTTGAATCCGCAAAATGGCGTGATGAGTTTTTTGTAAAAAAAATCAAGGGAGACCATTTAAACGAGGTCGGATGGTGGCACCCGTGGGCTGCTCAAGCTATTGGGTCACGCAATGAATTTGAAAAGCATATAC
>JAZDIE010000174.1:0-2185 GCA_043805295.1 Pseudomonadota bacterium | reverse complement strand
CGCATTATCGTTTTCGTCCCCTGGCCATCCATCCGGGCAAGCCGCGGGAGAACCTGAAAATAGAAAGACCATTTTACTATTTGGAGATGAACTTTTTAAACGCGCGTAAATTTTTCAATAAAACCGAGCTGCAAGAATCCTTAAAACGATGGCTGACAGAGAAGAACGATCTGCGTATCCATCGAAGAACCAGGCAGCGACCCATCGACAGGTATGAGCAGGAACATCCGTTTTTACAGGTTTTGCCCACGGAGCAGTATGATACCTCCCGGCTTGAATACCGGGTGGTGAACAATGAGTCGTGTGTAGAGTTTGGCGGCTATTATTATGTGGTTCCCAAACAATACATGTTTGAAACCTGTCCGCTTAGGGTGAGCGATACGGAGATCATCATTTACTCTCCCGGATGTGAAGAAATACAGCGGTATCCGCTTGCGGAGAAAGGCAGAAGTGAGCGTTACATTGGAAGAATCACCCAGAAAGACCACACCAAAGTGAACCTTAACATCGGTGAGCTCATCTCACGGCTTGAGCCCTTTGGAGGGGAAATGAAAGAGTATATTGAACAAATAAAGCGGCATAAACCGGGGAGTTATACTCATCATTTACGGCAGATACTTGCGCTGAAAGTCAATTATCATGTTGACGATATCATGATTGCCATCCGGCGCGCCATGCAGCACAAAGTCTATGAATCTTCATCCATCGAGAATTTTCTTTCACTCAATGCCACAAAGAAGAATGAGCTGCGGTTATTTCCAGGCAAATAAAAACGACAGAACCCCATGAAGAATAAAGAGATGAGTGTGTTTGTAGAAAACTGCCGGTATCTTGGGTTAAAGAATCTGCAGCTGCAATGGGAATCGCTGGTAGAAAAAGCCAACACATCAGATGTTGGATTTTATGATTTTTTGGTTGATGTGATACAATCGGAGGCCAATGCAAGACGTGAGCGAAGTATCCGGTACCGGATCAAAGAGAGCCGCTTACCGCAACCCTGTAAATTGCTGGCGGACTTTGATTTTTCGTTTCAACCCGCCTTAAAGAAGAAGCTGATCATGGATTTGGCCACAATGGATTTTATGCGACAGCAGGAATCGATCTTGTTTATAGGAAATTGCGGTACGGGCAAGAGTCATCTGGCCCGGAGCCTGGCCTTAATAGCGTGTGAGAAAGGTTATAAAGTGTTTTATACACCCTGTGCCGGGATGCTCAGCGATTTGAATGCCGGCGTTTACGAAAAGACGCTGCTCAAACGGATGAGAAAATATGTGACTCCCGATCTGCTGGTGATCGATGAAATGGGTCATGACCGGTTGGAATTGCAGGTCACCAAAGAAGCCCATCTGCTTTTTAAAGTGATAGACGAACGGTATAAACTGAAAAAACCTTTGATTTTTACCACCAATGTCGAAGAAGCCGACTGGGGAGATTACCTGGGAGACCCTATTACAACCAAAGCGATATTAGACCGCATATTCCATTATTCCATAAAAGTAGAGATCAAAGGAGCGAGTTATCGCAAGCATGAAGGAGAGAAACTACAGAAAAAATACCAGAGCAGGTCATGATCGGATAAACCCTCTTTGGCGGGAAACTACCAACGGCGGAGTGTACCACCGATGGTTGAGGGCGGGTGTCAGGAAACTGATACCCGCTTTGTGTTTATTTAAGCGTCAAACCCAACTAAAAACAGGCGGGAAACTGCCCTTTGGCTCGGGGTTGTACCCGATGACTATCAAATTGCCAAATCAGACGCTAACCTCTTGTTTTAAATCCCATTTTGAAATCGTACTTTTTTCCCCGGAATCCTTCTTAATTACACCTTCTGAACACATAGTAAAATCTATCATCCCGCGAAAGTGGCAACGTTTTGATTCGTCAGGTGGAAGCGTTTAAAAGCGGCGACGAAAGTACTATTGGAATTGCAAGAGCAAAAGCAAAAATCGGGATGATGAACCTCACTTACAATATTTGTCGCTGTACTCAATTAAAAATAGTGGTTGCCATGGGATAGGTATGTCCAGACGTGAAAGATGTTACTTTGTATGGCATTGATATTCAGTCATATAAAAAATAGGGGATAAAATTAGGTTTTTAGAAAACCATCCTATATATTTGTATCTAAACCGGCATCAAAAAAAAGTAGTTTTTAGAGGTGCCCTAATGTAAGTGGATAAATAAC
>JAZDIE010000173.1:0-6944 GCA_043805295.1 Pseudomonadota bacterium | reverse complement strand
TATGAAAAAGAGCGTATTTTTTATGGACGGATAAAGGCGGAACAGATCAAAGCGACCAACGCAGGGCTTGTAGTAGTCCCTTGCCATAGTTGTAACGATCAAATCAAAAAAAGCATAAGAAAAGAGTATCATTTAGAAGAGCTTGAGGTGAAATTTCTTTGGCAAGCAGTCGCTGATGCAATTATCACTTAGTCAGCATCAATATTCCATTATTTGCTGATCTTGATCCCCTAATCTTCTATTTGACTAGCGCCCTCTGCTATGGCCTAAAGATTTGGACGCTTATAGTCTTGCTATAGCAAGCGTCAAGGCAATTCTGTGTTGTACTCAGCAGAGCTATATCGAATATTCAGGGGCATTTTTAGGACTTGACAAAAAAGAAACAGCAAAGTAAGACGAATTCGTCAACTTTTAAAATGTTTAAGAAACAAACATATTTATTTATTATAGGGAGTTCCCATGAGTGCACATCATGATGAAAAGCCGCACTGTTGCCAGACTGCTTCATCGGGCAAATGTTCGATGGTTTTTCTTGCAATCTCTTTTCTGATCGGTTTCCTTTTCTTTCTGGGAGTTGGGTGGATAGTATTCCCAAAGCTTCTTTATTCTAAGAAGATTCAACCCATAGATTTTGACCATAAGCTTCACACAGCAGAGGCTGGCGGGTGTGAAAGCTGTCATTCCTTACGCGAGGATGGAACGTTTACAGGCATTCCAGGTTTGGATAACTGCTTGCAGTGCCATGAGGAGCAAATTGGGAATAATCCTGAGGAACAAAAACTTGTTGAGGACTATGTTAAACAGAACAAAGAAATCCCCTGGCTAGTATATTCAAGGCAGCCTGATTGTGTCTTTTTTTCGCATGCCGCCCACACTAAGATGGGAAAGATAGAATGCAAGGAATGCCATGGAGACAAGGGAGAGTCTGAAAAAACCGTTCCATATGAAGAGAATAGAATTACCGGATACAGTCGCGATATCGACGGGCGTATTGTGCCGGGCTTGAAGTTGGCGGCCAATGATCGGATGAAGATGACCGATTGCGGAGATTGTCACAAGAAACATGGCGAGAATAACGCCTGCTTTGTATGTCATAAGTGATGGATTTGTAAAAAGTCCATATATCATAATAGCTAAATTCTAGTTGAGAGGAAAATGCCATGAGTCTCGGAAGACGAGCTTTTCTACAGTTTAGCCTGGGAGCGGGGGCAGGGCTTACTCTTTCACCTTTGCCTTGGAAGCTGCTGGACGATTCATCGATATGGTCTCAAACCTTTCGTGGACTTCCAATTGAGGTTCCAGTCCCTCCTGCTGGAGAGGTTACAATCAAAAAGACTGTCTGTGCCTTATGCCCAGGAGGTTGCGGGATATCTGTGCGAAAGGTAAAGGAGAGGGCTGTAAAAATTGAAGGGACTGAAGGACATCCGATCAATGATGGCGGGATATGTCCAATGGGCGCTGCAGGACTTTATCAGATCTATGGCGGTGCCCGCGTAACAAAGCCTTTGAAACGAACCGGCGAAAGAGGGGATGGCAATTGGTCAGAGGTCTCCTGGGCTGATGCGATATCAGATATATCCACACAGCTTAACAAAACACGGAAAGAAGGACTTTCCCATACAGTGGCATGTCTTTCCGGTTCGGATCAGGGAACTGTGCCGCAGCTTCTAAAGCGGTTGTTGAGCGCATATGGTTCCCCCAATTTTTTTTCAATGCCGTCACTTAGAGACACAGAAGGGCTTGCATTGAGATTTATGCACGGCAAAAAAGGCGTCCTTGGTTATGACCTTGAGAATGCAGATTATGTTCTAAGTTTTGGGAGCGGGCTTATCGAAGGCTGGGGATCGCCTGTGAGTGTATTCCGTGCTCATAGCGCTCTGCGGGATAAGGCGCGCGAAGGTAAGGCAAAGCTAATTCAGCTTGAATCTCGCTTATCAAATACAGCAGCCAAGGCAGACAAATGGATACCTATTGAACCTGGCACCGAGGCTGCTGTGGCGCTTGGCCTGGCTCATGTAATTGTTAAAGAGATGCTTTATAATAAACAGTTTATTGATAATAACGTATTTGGATTCGAAGACTGGGTCGATCTCAATGGGAAGACACATAGAGCGTTTAAGAGGATGGTGCTGGAAGATTGGCCTGTTGATAAGGTATCTGCTATTACAGCAGTGCCAGCGGCTCAAATATTTGAACTTGCCCGAGGGTTTGCCAAATCCAGTGCCCCACTTGCAGTGGCTGGTCGGGGGAAAGGGATGACTCCGTCTGGGTTGAATGAGTTTATGGCAATCTATAGTTTAAACGCACTCGTGGGGAATGTGAATAAGAAGGGAGGCGTTTGCGTTGTCCCTGAAATACCCCTAAAGGAGTGGCCTGACATAGCTAGGGACGGCCTTGCGTTAGCTGGACTTGAACATCAGCGAATAGACGGCGCAGACACAAAGCAAGCGCCGGTCGCGCAATCGTTATTCAACATGGTGCCTGATTTGATAAACCAAATAAACCAAGAAAAGATGTCTGATGTCATGTCAGCGCTTTTTATCTATAATGCAAATCCTTGTTATACACTCCATAACACACAGCAAGTTGCCTCTGCTTTTAACAAGATACCCCTTATCATTAGCTTTGCGTCACATAAAGATGAGACCGCAAAGTATGCTGATTATATATTGCCGAATCATACGAATCTCGAACGCTATGATGATATTTACATGCCGCCTGGCTTGGGATTCCCAGTTATTGGGCTAAGTCAGCCGGTGATAACCCCGCAATATGACACCAGGCATACCGGAGATGTTATTATTGAGCTTGCCAAGGCCATGGGCGGGACCATAGCCGAATCATTTAAGTTTGCAAATTACGAGACATTGCTGAAGGAACGGCTGGCTGAGAAATGGGACACCCTTGTGGCAGAAGGTTTTTGGAAGGACGATTCCTTTAAATTGGAAGGAGATCGAGGTTTTGATACGCCGACAGAACGTTTTGAGTTGTTTGTGATCGGACTTCAGCGGGGAGGTTTTATTTCCAAAGACGATAACGATTATCTTCCATATTATAAATCTTTTCCCATGTCAGGTGAGAAGGACGAATATCCACTTATATTAATTCAAACCGATTCAATGCGACTCGCCAACGGGACTATTGCCACTCCGCCTTTGATGACTAAGACAGTCAGCGACAGCGTTTTGAAAAAAAACGATATAGTTGTAGAGATCAATCCTCAAACTGCGGCAACTTATGGGCTTCTCGACGGCGATAAGGCGCTTCTCAAGACACCTACAGGCAAAACGAATGTGCGGGTTTCCTATTATAATGGTTTAAAACCAGGTGTTATTGCCATGCCAACCGGGCTTGGGCATACTGCATACGATGATTATATCTGCGGCAAGGGGACTAACTCTAATGATATTATAGGGACTGTAACTGACCCTGTCGTTGGTTTTGATATCGCTTGGGGATGCAGGGCAGAGATCAAACGCATCATAGCATAAAAAGAGGGGATAATGAAACACGAACACGGAGCCGAAAGCCATGAAAAGGCATATAAGTATGGCATGGTCATTGATCTTGATAAATGTACGGGGTGTGGTGCATGTATGGTTGCGTGCATGGTTGAAAACAATGTCTCGTACAAAAAAGACGAGTCCAACAAACTTGACAGTATTACATGGCTTAGAGTCTTTCAACTGACTAACGGTAAACCTTATCCTGATACAGAGGTATGCTATCTACCTCGGCCTTGCATGCAATGCGAAGGGGAACACGGGCATTCGCCGTGCGTCTCTGTATGTCCGGCTACAGCTACTGATTATGACCATGAGACTGGAGTGGTGAGTCAGATATACACCAGGTGTTTTGGTTGCCGGTATTGCATGGCTGCTTGTCCATACCATGCCAGGTACTTTAACTGGCGCGATCCTGTATGGCCGGAAAACACCAAGGCTGGTTTGAGCCCTGACGTATCGCCCAGAATGAGAGGCATAGTTGAAAAGTGTAGCTTCTGTTTTCATAGGTTGCAACGAGTCAGACAGCAGGCGTACGCAGAGGGGCAGCGCGATATACTTGAAATGGAATATCAGACTGCATGTACCCAGGCCTGTCCAGCCGGTGCTATTACATTTGGAGACCTTAATAATTCTGAACACAAGGTTCATACACTCAAACAGAGCAAAGATGCGTTTCGTCTGCTTGAGAGATTAGGCACAAATCCTAAGGTTTACTATATTTCGACAAGGCAATGGGTTAGAGAGGCTGGAGATAATTATTTGGATTGTGACATTAAACCCTAATGGGAAAGTCTATTAGTAAGTAAGGAGTTTTTATGGATTCTGCAATCATCCCGCAAGGCGTAAAACGGTGTTCGTTCTGGCAGTTTGCACTTTGGATTGGGGGGATCTCGGTGTTTTTGCTATGGGCGGCTGTGGCGGCAATCCTTTGTTGGCTAAAGGGGTTGAATCAGACCAACCTGAATGACTACTTCGGGTTCGGAGCGTGGATAACAGCAGACCTTGCCATAATCGCGTTGGGCGCGGGCGCGTTTTTTACTGGCCTTATGCGGTATATATTTGGAATGGATGAATTAAAAGCAATAGTCAACCTTACTGTCATAATCGGATTTATATGCTACAGTTCCGCTATAGCTATTTTGGGACTTGATGTTGGTCAGCCTTTGCGCGGCTGGTTTATATACTGGCACGCGAATGTCCATTCTATGCTGACAGAGGTGGCCTTTTGCATTACCTGCTATTTCATGGTGCTTACAATCGAATACCTGCCGCTAATTCTGGAAAACAGGCAGCTTGACAAGTTTCCGCTCATTCACAACTTTTCGCACAACCTGCATCATATAATGCCAGTCTTTGCCGCAACCGGCGCGTTTTTATCGTTTTTTCATCAAGGTTCGCTTGGCGGTACGGTTGGGGTGTTGTTTGGCCGCCCTTGTGGATATAGGATACATTTCGGAATTTGGCCTACGACCTTTTTCCTTTTTATTCTTTCCGCAATTGCTTGTGGCCCGTGTTTTACTATTCTGATAACATGGATAACGGAAAACCTTACGCGTAAAAAACTGGTCAAGCAGGAGATCATAGCAAAGCTAGCCAAGATATCAGGGTGGCTTTTAGTTGTTTATGTGGCATTAAAGACGATTGATACGGTCTATTGGGCAATGGTGACGGCTCCGAAAATGGGGCTGTCGTTTATGGAGTTTTATCAATATGAACCTTTCAAGCTTTGGATACTGATCGCGGAAGTAGGGGTATGCGGACTTATACCTGCTATAATCCTGCTTACGGAAAAAGGAAGATCAAACTATTTTCTGCTTATTCCGGCAGCGTTGCTTAACTGCCTTGGAATAACCTTGAACAGGTACGTCATGACAGTCCAGGCGCTGGCCTTGCCTGTGCTTCCGTTTGATAAGTTTTTTAATTATATCCCTAACTGGGCGGAGTGGGTCACATCGCTTGCGCCTTTTGCATACGGCGCGCTTTTGATATCTCTTTCGTATAGATATCTTCCTGTGTTTCCGCAGGAAAAGGAGCTTAATCCTTAAAAGGTAGAAGGTTTTTATAGTTATAAGGAGACATAAGATATGTTACCGTTCGTGTTTGAATGGCATTGGGATGCTGGTCATATGGTCTTTATGGGCGCACTTTGGTATGCTCTTACTATTATAGGTACTGGACTTACATATGCTGGTATAAAGAGTTTTATTGATCTTAAAAAAGGCGGCGGCCATCATTAAAAGCAAGTAACAAGTAATTTTTGGCGTACTAATAATCAACGAATATAAGTCGTTGGTTGTTTAGTACGCCCCATATTCCCCCCATCATATCCCCCGTTTTTTAAAACTACAAAGTACACAAAACCATGATGAATCTTTTTTCTTCTGTATTTTTCGGATGTTTATGTAATATGTAAAAGGTTTTGACAAATTACATAAATGTAGTGTTATAATATGATTTCACGTGACAGTGAACAGAGATTTTTTTGCCGGGTTGGATAAATGGCAAGCACTTGCGGGAGACATTGTTCTAAAGCCCACACTGATCTATGGCGGCTCTAAAACCTATCAACACAAAGCGGTAGAGGTAATAAGCTGGAAGGAGAGCGGTACTCTGTTTGTCACTTCTTAAATTGTTAAGCTTTTTTTACGAGATACTCTGCTATTGTTGAGCGTGGCTTACAAGATGCCCTATTTCCGGCAGGATAAGGTCTTCCATCGCTAGTTGGCATGCGGCAAGGCTCCCTGGTAAACAAAATGTGACTGTGGTCTTGATAAGACCCGCACACGCTCTTGAAAGAAGGGCGCCAGTTCCGATCTGCGCATAGCTAAGTTGAGTAAAAAGCGCGGAAAATGCGGTTAGCTCTTTTGAAAACATAGGGCGTAATGCCTCTATTGTGACATCAGTTGATGTGATCCCTGTCCCGCCTGTAAGTATCAGGACAGAAGGGGAGTATGAAGAAATAACAGATCGGACTTTTTCCTCTATTTTTGTTGCTTCATCATTAACCAAAACCCTAGACACTACATCATGGTTAAACCGGGTCACAGCGCTTGCGATCCAGTTTCCGCTTTCATCCTCAGCAATGCTTCGGGAACTTGAAACAGTAATTATCGCAAATGTGACTGACTTGATTCCTTTGTCACGGTGGGCATGGATTCCCATAAAACAAGCACTAAGGGCGGCCAAGGTTGCTGTTCGGCAGCCCGTTTTTTTTTGCTTTCATCTCTTTTTTTAGAAACTGAAAAACAGTCTCGCCGGATTTGACCATACCCAACTCTTGTCGCGCAATATCTTCGATATACTCAAGGTCGGTTCTAAGCCGCTCTATGTTTCGATATACCCTTTGGTTTTCCTGATCGAGTTTTTCGGCAGCCGTGGCCAACCTTTTTGATTCTGTTTTTAAAGAATATAGGTCTTTCACCCCCCTGTCGCCAAACA
>JAZDIE010000172.1:0-2207 GCA_043805295.1 Pseudomonadota bacterium | reverse complement strand
GAGGCACAAGATGACCGAAGCCCAGGCAGAATATGAGCGTATGCTAAAGGCAGACACCATACAAACCTCAGAGGAGTTTTGGGAGGCGTATTTAAAGCTGTGCGAGGCTATGGACAGGCTAAAGATGGAGCGCAACAACATCTGTAACAATGATGAGAAAATTGGAGATCCTTACCCATGACCAGCGGACGCAACGGCCACCCCTACACCGCCAAGTGCCCCAGGTGCGAAGCAAAGTTCAAGGCGTGGCTTGATGTTGAATATACGGGGCGGGATGTCCTACGGAGATACTGCGAGGACTGCAAGGTTAGAATCGGATATTACACAAACAAAACGTGTCCGAGGCTGGAATACGACATAATCGAGGGGAGATTTTAAAATGGAATATAGCGAGTTTTTAGGAAAAAAAATGGTGGGGCATAAGGCAAGCGGGTTTAAGATTGAAACAGACGTATTAAACCAGATGTTGTTTGACTGGCAGAAAGTCAGCGTAAGATGGGCACTTGGCCAAGGCAAAGCCGCTTTGTTTGAATCGTGCGGACTTGGAAAGACACCTCAACAACTGGAATGGGCGAATCAGGTTTTTATAAACACCGGAAAAAATGTCTTGATATTAGCACCCTTAGCCGTAGCAGCGCAGACTGTGAGAGAGGGCGTTAAATTTGGAATCGAGGTCAATAAATGCCGAACGCAGGCGGATGTTAAGCCCGGTATAAATATAACAAATTATGAGATGCTGGGGAAATTTGATTGCGATTCTTTTATAGGTGTTGTGTTAGATGAAAGCTCAATCCTGAAATCGTTTATGGGAAAAACTAAGCAATTTATAATTGAGTCATTCAAAAAAACACCGTACAAATTATGTTGCACGGCCACACCATCACCGAACGATCATATGGAGCTATTAAACCATTCGGATTTTTTGGACTTAATGCCGTCACCTGAAGCACTCTCCAGATGGTTCATTAATGATACAATGAATTTTGGAACGTACCGGCTAAAAGGTCATGCCGCTAAGGACTTTTGGCGATGGGTGTCAAGCTGGGCAGTAGCTATAAATATGCCATCTGATATTGGATTTGAAAATAACGGTCACGTCCTGCCAAAACTAAAAACCATAAAGCATTTTATAAACTATGAAGACCCTCACGACATAGAAAAAGGCCTGTTGTTTAAGGAAACCGAAATATTAAACGCATCGAGTCTTTACAGGGAGTTGCGTCAAACAGCAGGAAAAAGGACAGACGAGGCCGCAGAATTAATAAACAATTCAAGCGAGATGTGGATAGCGTGGTGCAATACAAACGTAGAGGCCGATTTGCTTAAAAAGAAAATACCAGGCGCAATAGACGTGCGCGGGTCGATGCCGATTGAACAGAAAGAAGAGTATTTGAGATTGTTTTGCGATAGTCAGGCAAGGGTTATGATAACAAAGCCATCAATGTGTGGATTCGGGCTCAACCTTCAGCACGTCCACAATATGGCGTTTGTCGGACTGTCATACTCGTTTGAACAGAGATATCAGGCAACCAGGCGCTGTTGGAGATATGGGCAAAAAGAACAGGTCAACGATCATGTAATTTTAAGCCCGGCAGAGGCTCAGATATTCGACGCGGTCTTACGAAAAGAGAGAAAACACGAAGAAATGAGCACTAATATGGTTGCTGAATTTAAAGAATATCAGGACTTAACAGAAAAAAGGGAGGCGGTTGTAATGAGCGTTGAAAATAAAGAATATACCGGCGAAAATTGGAAAATAATACAGGGCGACTCGGTATCGGAAATCAAAAAACTTAAAAAAGAGTCGGTTCATTTGTCTATATTTTCCCCGCCTTTTTCAAATCTCTATATTTATTCAGACGCCCTGCAGGATATGGGAAACAGTAAAAACGACGACGAGTTTTTTAATCACTTTGGTTATTTAATACCAGAGATTTACAGAATAACCGTACCGGGCAGACTTTGCGTAGTCCATTGCAAGGACCTGGTTGACTACAAGAGCAGAGACGGTAGATCCGGACTAAGAGACTTTCCGGGTGAAATCAGAATAGCCTTTGAAAACCACGGATGGAAATATCATAGCAGGGTAACAATCTGGAAGGATCCGGTATTGGAAATGCAAAGAACAAAAGCGCAAGGACTTTTACATGCTCAGATTAAAAGGGATTCATCAATGTCGCGTCAGGGATTGCCGGATTATCTGATGG
>JAZDIE010000171.1:0-9290 GCA_043805295.1 Pseudomonadota bacterium | reverse complement strand
CACAACTATCCGGTCGCCGGGGTGTATATGCTTGACTTGTTTAAGTTTGTTCCATCTAAGCAAAGAATTTACAGATACATTGTAGCGTCTGGCGATGAGCGTAAGGCTATCCCCCTGATCTACAATGTGAACAAGCTTTTTGGGGGAGGGTTGCTGAGTTTGGGAATGTGCCAGACTTATATTCACGAATTGCTGAAGCCGTGTATTAAACCCTTCAGCCGTTCCCTTTGGGATAAGTAGCGAATGTGTGCCGCTGGGGAGATAATACCCCCTGATCTGCGGGTTCAGGTCTTTTATCATCTTGAAGTAGGTGAATGCGGCCTTGGCGATCGCTGTAACAGGTATATTCTGGGAGCAGTATATATCTACTCTGTCGCATTCGTAAGGATGGTAGAGATCTTCCTGGAGCAAATCGAATCCATACCTGGCAGGGTTTGACAGTATAAGCTTTGCCGCCAGGATTCTGAAAAGATAACGTTGTGTCTCTATAGAGAGATAGAGCAGGTAGTAGTCATTTACCTCCTGTATCTCAATTTCTTTTTTCAGGCCGTATTCCCCCATGTTATACGCTGCTGCTGCCAGAGTCCATGAGTTGAAAATAGAATAAAGATTTTTAAGATAGGAGATTGCAGCCCTGGTGGATGCCTCAATATTTCTCCGTTCGTCTATATTATCATTTATGGCAAGACCGTAATGGTTTCCGGTTGATTCTATAAACTGCCAAAACCCCAACGCCCCTTTTGGAGAACCGATATGCGGCCGCATCCCGCTTTCAGCAACCACAATGTACTTAAGGTCATCGGGTAGCCCATCTTTTTTTAGTGACTCTTCAATAAACGGCATGTACCTGTTGGCCCGTTTCAGCCAGAGTATCACCTGAGGCTTGTCCCATATTGCAAGCAGAAGCTCTTTTTCCAGACGTTCCAGTACATCCTGGTTATTAATTGGAACCGGCTCTCCGCAGAAATAGAGAGGTTCTTTTATTCTTATGCATTCAATAAGCGACGGGATTGTTGATGCCTGAGTTATGATTTGTGCAGGCGGTTCTCCGGACACCTGTTGGATATTGCCGAGAAATATCGTCAAAATTAATAGGATGTATATTGTGCGGCTTTTTATGAATCCGTCAAACTTCATGACTCGATCTTTGAAAAATCGGCGAATTCTGCAAATAGTGCCTCAACCGTAGCCAAAAGGTTAAGCCGATTGTTTCTTATAACCTCGTTTTCCGTAAGCACCATCACTCCATTAAAAAAGGCGTCGACTGGTTGTTTTAAATCAGCAAGTAACAGGAGTCCTTGTTTGTACTCCGCGCTTTCCATGTGCTGAGATATACGGCCAGCCGCATGCTCTACTGCTTTGTAAAGACCAGATTCGCATTCCTGTTCGAATAAGGCAGTGTTGATTGCTCCGACAGAAAATGGCAAAAACGTCCCTTCTTTTATCAACCGTCTCTGTTGTTTGATTATGTTTACCACCCGCTTGAAGGTTACGGCGGCTGACGCAAACCCCTGAATATTTTTTACCTCGGCGAGAGCCTCGATTTTTGCTTTGGCTATGACTATATCGTCAAGAGATATGCTCAATACCGAGTCCACCGCATCCTTGGGGAGACCGGACTCGACCATTGCGTTTTCAAGGCGATGTTTGATAAAGGCGATTACATCATTTTGAATTTTTTCTCTGGAGTTGACTGATGCGCCCTCAAAGAGGGCGATCCCTTTTTCAATAAGATCTTTCAAAGAGATATGGATGTTGTTCGTTATTAAGGTGTGAATTATTCCAAGCGCCTGACGTCTAAGCGCGTACGGATCGGATGCGCCGGTGGGGATAAGGCCAGCTCCAAAGCAACCTACAATGGTGTCAATCTTGTCTGCTATGCCTACGATACTTCCCAGGACAGAGCCAGGCACGTGATCTCCTGCATATGTTGGCAGATAGTGCTCTCCTATTGCCATGCAGACCTCAACTGGTTCCCCTGCATATGCAGCGTATATTCTGCCCATGACACCCTGTAGTTTTGGAAATTCGCAAACCATATGGCTGACGAGGTCTGCTTTGGCAAGCATGGCCGCTCTGCGCGCATTCTCTTCTTTTTCCGGGGCGATTTTACTTGCGATGTATGAAGCGAGTTCCTGCAGGCGGCATGCCTTTTGATACATTGTTCCAAGTTTACTTTGAAATAGCACTCCTTTAAGCTTTTCAGCCATGCTGTCAAGGGTGATTTTTTTGTCTTCCCTGAAAAAAAATCGCGCATCTTCGAGCCTTGCGCGTAACACCCGTTCGTGTCCTTTTATTGATAGAGATGGATCATTAACAGCGGTGTTGTTGATTGCTATGAAAAAGGGGAGTATCCGGCCTTCCGTGTCAACTACTGCAAAGTATTTTTGATGCTCGCGCATCGAGGTGATTAGCACTTCATGGGGTAATGCTGTAAAATCAGACGAAAATGAGCCTATACATGAAACCGGAAACTCCACGAGATTTGCCACTGTATCGAGTAATTCATTATCTGCTAACAGCATCCCTCCTGAAGCACGGCATAATTCCTCGGCTTGACTTAGGATTATCTTTTTTCTCTGCTCTATGCCTGGGATTACACGGGCAAGTTCCAGCTTGCACAAATAGTCTTCAAAATTTGCCACATTGATGGCTGAATTGTGCATGAAGCGATGGCCGCGTGTCGTGGCGCTGCTCTTTATATCTTCTATCTGAAACGATATCTTTTTTTTGTCAAACACCGCGCATATCCAGTGTATGGGTCTGGCGAATGAGAGCTTGCCTTCCCCCCATCGCATGGATTTTGGAAAGGGGAGATCAGACACAATTTCAGGCAGTAGTGTCTTCAGCAACAAAATGGTTTGCTTTCCACGTTCGGTCTTTGTTGCTAATACGTATTTTCCTTTGGGTGTCTCCTTATACTTGAGTTGAGAGACATCAACTCCCTGTGTTCTGGCAAATCCTTCCGCGGCTTTAGTGGGAATCCCTTCTTTATCAAAGGCTACAGAATATGGGGGGCCTACGACTTCGGTAGTGATGGAAGGTTGTTTTTTTACAACCTCTTTTACCACGATTCCAAGACGTCTGGGTGTTCCAAAAAATTCACATTCCTTATATTCAAGCCGGGCTGATGTTAATTTTTTTTCGCACAGCCCTTTCATGGCCATGAGCGCTGGAAGTATAAACCCGGACGGAAGTTCTTCGGTTCCAATTTCAAAAAACAACTCTGCATTCATTCCTGTTTAATTCTCTCCTTCCGAAGACATAAGAACAGATTGACACACAAAATTAAAGATTCTACTATCAACAAAACAGCCGGTTATGTCAATCCTTTTTCAGGTGGTTAAGGGAAAGTGGAAGGGTATAATAGATTTGAATAATCTCTCTCTCGAACAACTCGCTGGCCAGCGTTTGATGGTCGGGTTTGAAGGCACGGCCTTAAGCGCATCACTTAAGGATTTGATCGCCAGACTATATGTCGGAGGCGTGATCCTTTTTTCCCGTAATATTGAATCCCCAGCCCAGCTTAAGAACCTCTGTTTTTCCATTCAGGAGTATGCGCAAAGCATTGGCCAGCCGCCGCTTTTAATAGCTATTGATCAGGAAGGAGGGGCTGTTGCCCGCTTAAAGCCACCCTTTACTGTCTTTTCCGGCAATCCTGCTATAGGTCTGGCAGGCGAGCAGGCGGCTATAGATTTTGCCGAGACTACCGCAAAAGAGCTTAGGCGTTGCGGGGTCAATATAAACTTCGCGCCTGTAATGGATGTCGCACCATTAGTATTTGATTCTGTGATGAAGGAGCGGATTTTTTCGTGTGACCCTGAGGTTGTCGCGTATCTGGGTTGCACAATAATCCAACATCTACAGAAAAATGGCATAGCTGCTTGCGCCAAGCATTTCCCCGGAATTGGGCGGACAACCCTTGATTCGCATAAAGACCTCCCTCTGCTTGACAAGAGCCGTTCTGAACTTGAGGGGTTTGAACTATTGCCGTTTCAGGCTGCTGTTCATGCAGAGGTCTCCAGCATTATGCTTTCTCATGTCCTCTATGTTGCCCTGGACAGAGAATGGCCGGCGAGTATATCTCTATCAATCGCATATGATCTGCTTCGTTGTTCGCTTGGATTTAAAGGTGTTGTAATTACTGATGATCTTGATATGGGCGCAATTACAGGGCGTTTTGATATTGATACCGCCGTACGGCAGGCACTTGCTGCGGATGTAGACATTGTACTGATTTGCCACAGTCGTCCCAAGATGGAGGCTGCTTACAAAACCATACTTTCTTGTATAAGGAACGGTCTGATATATAAAGATCGCTTTACTCCCCCAATTCAACGGATACTGGATCTTAAATCAGAGTATATAGTGAAAGCGTGATCTCTTGTCACATCCTCCATCTTCCTAAACCTGACCTATCTGATAATCGTTCAGACGAGCTTAGATTAAGAGAGGCTTTTTTAAAGGCGTCCGGCCTGCGGAATGTCATTATACCGCTTGCGATATGCCGTATACTGCCATTGCTTTTAAAAAAGTCTGGATATCATGTGCGGGTAATGGCGATTGATGTGAATCACGGATGGGAGATTGTGGATGTATGCGATGCAATAGAAGCTGGTTCTTGTTATGGGGTTGCGATTGATCTGGGTACGACTACGATTGTTTTATCGCTTGTTGATCTTGAGAGAAAAAATATCCTTGATACAATATCAATAACAAACCCACAGATTCAATATGGTGAGGACATACTTATAAGGTCTCAAGCGGCAAGCGAAAAAGGAGGACTTGAAAAGCTTCATGCGGCAGTGGTTGATGGTCTCAACCGCGTAATCAGCGAGATGGCTGCAAGATGTAATGCCAAAATCAACAATTTTTATGCGCTTACCGTAGCCGGCAATACTGTAATGGGGCATATCCTGATGAAACTTGACATATCCGGTATAACCAAGGAGCCATATATTCCAGTCACAAACACGCCGGATATGATTTTAGCTTCTGAGCTGGAGATTTCTATTCATCCCAGGGGGAGGGTTTATATACTTCCAAACAGGGGAAGCTATGTAGGCGGAGACACAATGGCAGGCATTCTTATCTCTGGCATGTATAAAAAACAGGGGATATCACTGTTGGTTGATGTTGGAACAAACGCGGAGGTTGTGCTTGGGAATTCAGAGTGGATGGTCGCCTGTGCAGGGTCTGCCGGTCCTGCCCTGGAAGGCGGAGTGCTTTTATGCGGAACAAGGGGAGTAGATGGAGCGATAGAGGATGTGACAATAGACAAAGAAACCCTGGCGCTATCATATCAAACAATAGGCGGCAAAAAACCGTCTGGCATATGCGGTTCAGGCGCGGTTCATCTGCTCTCTGAGCTTTTTACCTCAGGGATTATTGACCAGAGTGGAAGGTTTTCTGAAAACTTCGGGCATGACCGGATAGTGGAGAAAGATGGAGAAAAAAGATATACTCTGGCCTCGCCTTGGGAATCAGCGCATGGCAAAGAAATTTTTTTGGCCGAGTCTGATATAAAAAATCTTGTACTGTCAAAAGGCGCAATGTTCACTATCCTGAGCGTGCTTGTTCAGGAGGTTGGAATTAAATTTGAAGATATAGAATCCTTTTTTGTCGCAGGCGTGTTCGGAAACTATTTGAATCCTGAAAAGGCGATCGCAATAGGAATGCTCCCTGATATTCCTATGGAACGCTATCAGCTTATAGGGAACAGCTCAATAAAAGGCGCGGCAGAGGCGCTGGTTTCCAGGGATGCGCGTAAAGAACTGGCAAAGATCAGGGATAAGTTGACTTATATTGAAATGAACGTAAACGAGAATTTTATGTCCCAGTTTAGAGGATCTCTTTTTTTGCCTCATACTGATCTTACGTTCTTCCCATCCGCCTATCCATCTTAGCAGTGTCTTTAAGTATTTTTTTAAAGGTGTCGATAGTAATTATAAAATGACATGAAAGACTCGGAGGTCATAATATCGTGGATATACATGTGGGTAATACTTCTGCTGTTCAGTCTGACTCGGCAGATGATGCGGCTCACCTGTCGCCTAGCGAGAGAAGACGATCCCGTTTCAAGGAACGCCGTAAAGAGATCTATGATCGACGGCGAAGCGTGCGGGAAGGGATATTTGTCTCCATCTCGGTCAAGGAGGATTATCGCCGGTTGAGGGATAGAAGAAGACACGGCAGGATAGGATAAGCGCAAGTGGACATTGGCAGATTTAATGGATTTATAAAGCGCAATATAGACCTTGTGTCTTTCGCGGCATTGAAGTCCGGTGTCCATAAATTTAATAGGTTTATAAAGCGCAATTCTGAGCATGTTTTTCTTGTTTGCATTTTTTTGTTCCTGTTAATAGTCACCTTCTTTGTTCGATTCCTTGCCAATAAGTTTGCTATTATTAACCTTTATTTTATTCCAGTTATAATTGCAGCTCATTATTGGAATGTTAAAAACTCTATTTTAGGGGCAGTTATTTGTATCTTAACCGTAAGCACAGGTGCTGTTTTTTACCCTAAAGAGTTTTTAATAGTCGGCTCTTTTGATACCTTGATTCTTTATATTATCTCCTGGGGGATAATATTAATTCTGGTTGCGTTTGTGATAAGTGAACATCAAAACAAGCTTAAACAAAAGATAAAAAAGGAAGAGAGTCTAAATGAACAGCTTTTAAAGGCATATAAAAATTCCCACGATACCAGGGCGGTGACTATCCTGGGGTTGGCTAAACTTTCTGAATATCGTGACGAAGATACAGGAAAACACCTTGAAAGGATCAGAGAATGTGCCAGGCTGATAACGCGGGAACTTGCAATGCATCCTAAGTACAAGGGGTATATAACAGACGACTATGTGGAAGATGTCTATCTCTCATGTATACTGCACGATGTTGGAAAGGTTGGTGTGCCGGATGCCATCTTGTTAAAGCCTGGGAAACTCACGCCTGATGAGATTACTGTGATACGGCAACATTGCAAGTTAGGGGGAGACGCGCTTAAAGATGTAGAGGCCAACATACCAGGCACAGGGAGATCGTTTCTTGCTCTTGCAAAAGAAATCGCCTATCACCACCATGAAAAATGGGACGGGACAGGATATCCCCAAGGGCTTAAAGGTGAACAGATACCGCTTTCAGCGCGCATCGTCGCGCTTGTGGATGTCTATGATGCCTTGACCTCGAAAAGGGTATATAAAGATGCCTACCCTCACGAAAAGGCGGTGGAGATTATAAAAAACGACCGCGGCAAACACTTTGATCCTGATATAATCGATATATTCATATCGCAACAGCAAGAGTTTAAACGTATTCGCAGCCAATTAAGGGAAGATCAGGTTTGATCTGGAAGAAGGATATAGGCAAGTCCTGAGACTAAAGAAAAAAACAAGATCGCCGATAATATTAATATGCCTATTTGTAATTTGGATGATCTGCCAGCAGCGCTATCTACTGATTAGGCAATTTATAACCCTACGGAATTTGGGGTGTATAATGCAACAAGCACAAGGAGGCAGCATGGATAATGGAGTAGGAAGCATTGATACTGGATTGTACCATGTTGATGTAAGGCCTGAGAAACCAGCGGCGGCCAAGAAAAAGGAAAAAGAATCTGATCCGATGATGGATTTTGCCGTAGGAATGGACGTTCGGTACGCTCTTAACCATGGCGAGCGTAGTCTTATCAAGAGATTGATGAACGGTCCGGTTACCCTTGAAGAGTATCAGGCGTTGGAGCGTAAACTAATGGAGATGGAAAGCAGACCGTCTCACCAGGAAAAGCAAAGAAGCGGCAAGGTGTGTGACGGGGCGCAATTCAGTGATAATATTGATTTGTTGGCTTGATTGCTTTTAATAAAGAATATGGAAGGGTTGCAAGATGAGCGATTCCAGTAGGGTCGCTCATTCGTTTTTTTTGGTGTAGAAATTTTCGAGGAGATCAGCCCACCATGCGGTTGCAGCGCTACTAATATCTTCAAACTCAATTACCATGGTATAGGTGTTTTCTTCGTGCCTTATCCAAGTCACTTTTCCTTTGGTTATGATAGGGACATTGGCGTGTATGATCAAGTCTAAAATCACCCCTGATTCCCACACCTCAGTACTTTGAATCATAAGGCCGCCAGAGCTTGCGTTTAAAACAAATTCCTTTAAAAACCGTTTTCCGTCCGATATGGTTACATACAGCATAGTGTAACCACGATCAAATCCTCTTTTTTCATTTTTCATTGTGACACTCCGTATAATCCTATATATAAAAACAAATCTAAGAGAAGTCAAAGTTAAAAGTTGGGTTAGGCTATTAGGCTTAAGACTGTTAGGCAGAAGGCTATTAACTTTAGTCGCTTAATTTAATTATTTAGGGGGGATTAATATGGACATATTAAATTCAAGTCTGAATGAAGGAGCAAAAAAGGACTTTATCCGTGCGATTGTTTGCGAAGATATCAAGACTAAAAAAAATGGGGGTCGCGTTCATACCCGGTTTCCTCCTGAACCTAATGGATATCTCCATATCGGGCACGCTAAATCAATATGTCTGAATTTCGGTATTGCCCTGGAATCCGAAGGGCTATGCAACCTCAGATTTGACGATACCAACCCGACCAAGGAAGAGGTGGAGTATGTGGAATCCATTAAAAATAATCTAAGATGGTTGAGGTTTGACTGGGGGGAACGGGAATTTTATGCGTCTGACTACTTTGAAAGACTCTATGAGTATGCGGAAAAGCTGGTAAAGCAGGGAAAGGCTTATGTATGTAATCTTAGTCAGGACGAAATCAGGAGGTATAGGGGGACGCTGATTGAGCCGGGGAAGGAGAGCCCATACCGAAAAAGGTTGATTGATGAAAACCTGGCATTGTTCCGCAAGATGCGCACAGGCGAATTCAAAGAAGGAGAGTGTGTGCTTCGGGCAAAGATAGATATGGCGTCTCCAAACCTCAATATGCGCGACCCCGTAATATACCGTGTTCTGCACGCAGGGCACCACAGAACAGGCGATAAATGGTGTATATATCCCACGTATGATTTTGCGCATTCTCTGTCAGACTCTATAGAAGGGATCACCCATTCCATCTGCACCCTGGAGTTTGAAGACCATCGGCCTCTTTATGACTGGTTTCTTGACCAGTTGGATGTTTTATCACATCCGCAGCAGATAGAGTTTGCGCGTCTCAATCTGAGTTATACTGTAATGAGCAAACGAAAGCTTGCGGAGCTTGTCGGCGAAAAGATTGTTTTAGGATGGGATGATCCCCGGATGCCGACCATATCTGGATTGAGGAG
>JAZDIE010000170.1:0-36481 GCA_043805295.1 Pseudomonadota bacterium | reverse complement strand
TTCAGATTTTCCAATAGGCTTATTTTTGTACCCTTTCTTATGTTTTGCCTCTAAATGTTTGGTGTTTAATTGCTTAATAGCATTCCATAATGCCGCTCTTGCAAATGCAGATCTGGTAGTATGATGTTTTTTAACTATTTGGTAACAGTTTAGCTTTTTGAAAAAGCATGCTTAAATCTTTTCCAATCTCTTTCTAATTCCCCTCTTGTTAGAGGGGAATTTCAACAGGTCATGTGTCATGGGGCGCGCAACACTCAGTTTTTCAAAAACCTAAACTGTTACACTATTTGATTAAGTTGATTTACCAGCTCTTCATCTAAGGTCATTTGAATTGTTTTCATGAATACCTCCCACATTAGTGGGATATATAATTTATATATATAAAAATCAACACATTAACCAGTGTCAAGCTTGCAGAACAAAGGGGTCAGTTCTTTATTTTTGACACATCGATTAGTCTGAGCTATAAAGTCTGATAGTTTTAAATAGAGCGGAGAAAGTCGAAGACAAATTAAGTCTGTCAAGAATAAACGCTCATGAAAAGTCTATTTTTACCCCCAATGATGAAAACCTGGCAAAAAATAAAATATAAAAAATGTCTCTCACAGAGACACAAAGCACACAAAGCAAAAATCAAATAAAATCTTAGTGATCTCTGTGCCTTTGTGAGAGTAAATGGTGTTTTCATGGCAACTACTTACAAGGAAGAAAATGGCAGAGATAGGCAGGATAAATAAGCTTACAATAAAGAAAAAGCTGGAGCAAGGCGTCTATCTTGATGGTGGTGAGTTTGGAGATATTTTTTTGCCGCAAAAGCATGCCGTTGGTAATTGTCAGCCAGGAGATGAGGTTGAGGTTTTTGTTTATATAGACAGGGAAGAGCGTCTTAGGGCAACGACAGAGAAACCTTATGCAACAGTCGGTCAGTTTGCCAAATTACAGGTAGTGGCAAACGAATTATCAGGTGCTTATTTAGATTGGGGGTTGCAAAAAAACTTGCTTGTTCCCAAGAGAGAACAGCACACCAAAATGGAGGAAGGCAAGTCATATGTTGTATTTGTTTTTCTTGATAGAAAAACCAACCGCATCGCAGCATCTTCAAAGTTGGACAAGTTTCTTGATTTGCAGCCAGCAGACTACGATGAGGGAGAAGAGGTAGATCTTTTTATATATGATAAAACAGCTTTGGGTTACAAAGTAATTGTTAACAATGCTCATTGGGGCATGGTCTATGGAAACGAAGTGTTTCAAAAGCTTCACATAGGCCAGCAGCTAAAAGGCTATATCAAAACAATACGCGAAGATCTTAAGATTGACATAAGTCTGCAACAATCAGGCTATCAAAGAGTTGACTCTGTTTCACAAAGCATTCTGAAAACAATAAAAGACCTTGGCGGCAGTATTGCGGTTACTGATAAAAGCCCACCGGAAGACATCTACTCTCTGTTTGGGGTAAGCAAGAAAACATTTAAAAAGGCAATAGGCATACTTTACAAAAAAAGATTTATCACGATCGGCGCCAAAGGTATCAAGCTTACCCAAAAAACAGACTATCAAGGGAAGCGAAGAGGTGAAACAAGACCCCTGAAGAACTCCGAGCTATCATAGCCTATCTCAGGGAGCGAGTGAATTTAGGTTCCAAGGAGGACAAGAGTCTGGTCGCAATTATCTTTCATTCGCTTAGAGAGGAAGAAAAAGATTGGCGCTCTCTGTAAATGAAATATTTTATTCGATTCAGGGAGAATCCACATACGCAGGTTCGCCATGTGTGTTTGTGCGCCTGGCAGGTTGCAATCTAAGATGCGCATATTGCGACACACTCTATGCTCGCCAAAATGGCCGGCTCATGGAGATAGATGAGATTGTCAGCATTGTTGAAAAACATGGAGTCCATCTTGTCGAGGTGACAGGCGGCGAACCGCTCATACAGGTTGAGACCCCTGTTCTTGTTGAAAGATTGCTCAATAGAGGCTATTCGGTGTTGTTGGAAACCAATGGAAGCCGAGACATAAGCGCTCTCGACAAACGCTGTGCAATAATTTTAGACATCAAGTGTCTGTCTAGCAGCATGTCAGATCATAATGACCTTGAAAATATATCAAAACTCACTAAAGGGGATGAAGTAAAATTTGTGATAGGCGATTTGGCTGATTATGAGTTTGCAAAAGATATTGTTAATCGTACAGGCCTTGAACGATCCATGTTATACCCCATTCTTTTTTCTCCTGTCTTTCAAAAACTGGATCCTGAAATCCTTGCCAGATGGATTATAAAAGATAAACTTAACGTCCGGCTTCAACTGCAAATCCACAAGATGCTCAGGCTTCCATAACCCAAAAAAACTATTGAAAAAACACCTTTTATCTGTAAATATTCGGTTGGCCTGTTAGCCTGAAGCCCAAGTAGTTTACACTTTTTTAAAATCTCACACAAAGGCACAAAGCCACAAAAAAAGAGTAAAAGAAAAAAATCTTGAATATAAAGCATAATCCTTTGTGATCTTTGTGTGAGGATAAAAACTATAAGAGTTTACTTTTTTCAAATATTCATTGACAATATCATTTTGACCGCAGGGATAAATCCGGTTTTAAAAACATGATTTCTAATGGAAAAAAAATAAAAGTTATGGTGGTGGACGATAGTCTCATCTACAGAGAAGCTGTCTCCAGTATCGTGTCTAAGATGCAGGGGTTTGAAGTAATAGGCTCGGCGGCCAATGGCCGGATCGCCCTGGAGAAGATATCCCAGTTAAAGCCGGATCTTTTAACCCTTGATATTGAAATGCCTGAGATGAATGGGATTGAGGTGCTGAAAAAAATCAGGGAAGATTCCATCAATGTGAGTTCTATAATATTAAGCTCATATACTGCTTTGGGCGGCGACTATACCATAACAGCGCTCGAGTTGGGGGCGTTTGATTTTATTTTAAAGCCTGACAGCAGCGTATTAAATGATAGTTTGGAAGTCCTTCAAAGCGCTATTATCCCTAAGCTTACAACCTTTGCAAAATACAAAGAGGCAAAAGATATCCTGAAATGGGATAACATCATGGAGCAATCCAGGACTATCCCTTCCCATAGGCTTTCCCCAGATACGGACGACTGGAAATCAACGCTTTCAAAAAAACATGTCCGATCAGAAAAAATAAAATCAAAGGTGATTGCTATCGGTCTTGCGACCGGAGGAGCGACTGCCTTGGCGAGTTTCATTCCACAATTGCCGAAATCCCTGGGCGTGCCCATTCTTATCGTTCAACGCGATATACCGTCCATGTTTATACGAAGTCTGGCTGAAAAAATTAATGCGCAAAGTGCCATAAAAGTAATGGAGGCGGTTGATGGGCTATATTTGCAGCCCAACATAGCACTGATTGCGCCTGATGAAAAACATATGATGGTGGAACAGGCGTTCAAGGGAGACGCGGTTGTAGTAAGAATCAAAAACGATCCCCCTGAGTACGGTTGCAAACCTTCGATAGATTATCTCTTCCGCTCGGTCAGCGCTCTTTATGGAGAGGCGGCTACAGGAGTGATCTTGACAGGGATGGGGCCTGACGGAATTAAAGGGCTTATGTCTATGAAAGAAAAAGGCGCTGTTACGATTGCGCAGACCCCTTCCACCTGTGTTGTTTATGGCATGGCAAAAGGCGCTATTGATGCTGGAGTAGTTGATGTCGTAGCCCCGCTTGACAATATCGCCGCTGAAATTATTCATACTTGTTCATAATGCGTGAGACTTATCTCCACCACATCTCATTGAAATAATGCATACAAATGACGATCATATCCATTTTGTAGGTCTCCTTTCACTTAACGACCCTTTATACCGGTATGTATGCGATTCCATACTTCCAAAGTTAGATTGGAACGGAGGGGATCCTGAGTTTAACGTATTTTTCTATGGGGGATCGCATTATGTCTATAAGTATGAAGAAAAAAACAAGGGGTGCTCTTTTTTTATCAAGTTTTTTGGGGATGATCCAATCCAAGTTTCATGGGGGGAAAAACGGCTGAGGGCATATCTCGAATACGAAAACCTGCTTCGGATACGCGCCTATGGCTTTGATAAGCCGCCTTACCATATCGCAGAGCCGCTCGGCGTGGCGGAGTGGCTAAACCTGGCGCTGGTGTTGCGCGGTTACGAAGGCAAAACTCTGGTTCACTACATTCATAGGGCCATACAGGAAGGCCGGAGGGAAAAGCTTTTTAAAAAACTTTCTTTGTTAGCCGGCTTTCTCGCGGCTATGCATCAGCGAACAATAACTCAAAAACAATGTGTCTTGGAAAAGTGCGTCCATGACCTGCACAAGCTTGTGCAGTCCTTGCGCGTACAGGAAATAATTAACAACAGTGAGGAGTATGAATTTTTAAAAGCAGCCGATTCCTGGGCTAAAAGACCATACATGAAGGATGATGTTAATGTAATGCTACACGGGGACTCGACCCCTCCTAACTTTTTGTTTTGCAGAGAGGACATAATAGCTATTGACCTGGAAAATATGCATGAGGGAGATCGCCTCTACGATTTGGGCAGGATTGCTGGGGAGTTAAAGCATTTTTTTTATCAATACACCGGCGATCGTCATAGAGGAGAAGAGTT
Source organism: Pseudomonadota bacterium (assembly GCA_043805295.1). Taxonomy (GTDB): domain Bacteria; phylum Desulfobacterota; class Desulfobacteria; order Desulfobacterales. Next base: position 31,882 of record JAZDIE010000170.1, on the reverse strand, counting down.
TATATCTCATTTTATCCATGAATATTGCAGTCACTTCAGGGATCGTGAAGGCTTTTTAAGTTCTGTAACCCGGCGGTTGCCGTATTATATGGCGATGACCACCTTGCGGATTGCGCGCAATCAATGGATCGACAGAGACTATAGGAGAATTTTGATAGATGAAACCTTTCGGATCATATGGGGGTATTGATGAAAAAGACCAGAGGCATACTCTTTGATGTATATGGAACATTAATCGATATCCTTACAGACGAAGGCATGAATAGCCTCTATGAGCCACTTGTGCGCGTGTTATATTACTATGGGATAAGCATTGATTACAGGGCGCTGCGGGATACATATTTTTCAATGGTGAAACGGCAAAAAGAGGCAAGCAGAGAAAAATATCCTGAGATGAACATAGAAGATATATGGCTTGAATTTCTTCAAGAACAGAAACGCAAAAAAAATGTGCGCCTTACTATTAAGAGGGAGGGGCGGTGGGCGGAAAAAATGGCGCTTTTGTTCCGTGGGCTTAGCATGCTCCGCCTTGAGCTTTATAGGGGGGTAAAAGAGACTTTGATCGCGCTTGCTTTAGACTATAAATTAGGCATAATATCAGACGCTCAAAACCTTTTCGTTATGCACGAGCTTAAGCTTCTCGGAATATTTGATCTGTTCGACGCGATGGTTGTATCAAACGAGTTTGGTTATAGGAAGCCTGACCCGCGTATATTTGGAAACTGCCTTAAGGAACTTGGCATAGGCGCAGATAACGCTGTTTTTGTGGGAAACGATATGTACAGGGATATATTTGGGGCAAAGCAGGTAGGGATGAAAACAATCTTTTTCTCCACGCAATATGGGGCAAAGGAGTACAACAATATAAGACCAGATCGGATTATTCAGGGGTATTATGAGCTGCCGGATACGATCAGAGCTATGAGTTAGTCAGGCTTGTAACATGCATAAAAAATTAAAAATTCTTTTTTTAGCGTCTGAGACAGCCCCTATTGCAAAGACAGGAGGCCTGGCCGACGTCGCGGGCGCTTTGCCCATAGCGCTTCATGACTTGGGATGCGATGTCAGGGTTGTAATGCCTTACTACCGTCAGATCAAGGACAAGGGGGTTGATGCAAAGCTAATTTTACAAGGAGTGGGTGTAAACATAGGCCGGTTACGGCTGGTCGATGATATATACCAGGCATATCTCAAAGATAAGGTCGCTCTTTATCTTGTACATAAAGAGGAATTTTTTGACCGGAACTATCTCTATGGCACCCCACAAAATGAGTACTTTGACAACGCAGAGCGTTTTGTTTATCTTACCAGGGCTGCTTTGGAATATTGCCGGAGGGCGCGATTTGCGCCTGACATCATTCACTGCAACGACTGGCACACAGCCTTAGCGCCTGTTTATCTCAAAACCTGCTATCGAGATATTTCTGAGTTCAAAAAAACCCGATCAGTGCTTACTATCCACAACCTTGCATATCAGGGGCAATTTGACGCAGGGGAATTTTCCACAACCGGTCTTCCCAATGCTGTATACGCAATCGACGGAATCGAGTTTTGGGGGAAGATTAATTTTCTTAAGGCGGGTATCCTTTTTTCTGACGCGATTACTACCGTCAGCAAGCAGTATCGTGAAGAGATGCAGACTCCGGAGTTCGGCCATGGGCTGGACGGAGTCCTGAGGCAGAGAAACAGCGATCTCTATGGGATACTCAACGGCGTTGACTATTCAGAATGGGACCCTGCTATAGATCCCCTGATTGCAAAGCACTATAGCTTGGCTGATCTTTCAGGAAAAAATGAGTGCAAAAAGGATATCGTCAGCTCGCTTCACCTTGAACAATCGTATGCTCAACGTCCTATCCTTGCTATGATCAACCGATTGACCGAGCAGAAAGGATGTGATCTGGTTAGCAGGCTTATTGACAGGCTCGTACAGATGGGAGTGGGGCTTGTGCTGCTGGGAGAGGGGGAAGAAAAATACAACGAGATGTTCGGCGCTTTCAGGAGGCTCTATGCCGGAAAGGCAGGGATTGTCATCGGTTACAATCATCAACTGGCGCATAGGATAATAGCCGGAGCAGATATGCTGCTTATGCCTTCCAGATATGAGCCGTGCGGCCTGACTCAAATGTATGCATTAAAATACGGCGCTGTGCCAATTGTAAGGGATGTCGGAGGCCTTTCTGATACTATTTCCGAATTTAATCCAGAGACAGGGGAGGGGACAGGGTTTAAATTTAAGGATTATTCCGAGCATGCCCTTATGGAAACGATAGAGCATGCCCTTAAATGCTTTCAGGACGTCCAGCTTTGGGATAATATAATGAGAAACGGAATGAAGGTGGATTTTACCTGGGATAACGCAGCAAGAGAATATATGAAAATATATGAAAAAGTGATGAAATTTTAAGAAGTTAATATATGAATATGACTAAAAAACTGCGCGTCGGAGTAATAGGATCAGGATGTCTGGGCGCTTATCACGCCCAAAAATATTCCAAAATGGAGCATGTGGAGCTGGCAGGGGTTGTCGATGTCTATCGTGACAAGGCGGAACACCTTGCAGATAAGTGTAATACCAAGGCATTTTTTGACTACCGTGACTTGATAGGAAAGATAGACGCGGCAAGCATTGTTACGCAGACTCCTGCCCATTTTGAGATCAGCAAGGCATTTCTTGAAAATGGAATTGATCTTCTTATAGAAAAACCGATCACTACCAGCGTGGACGAGGCTGATGCGCTTATCGATATTGCGCAAAAAAAAGAGTTGATCATTCAGTCTGGCCACCTCGAACGATTCAACCCTGCTATAGTTGCGCTTGAAGGGCTTGTAAACAATCCCAGATTTTTTGAAGCGCATCGGATGAGCATATATCAGCCGCGCGGCACAGATGTCCACGTAGTTCTCGACCTGATGATACATGATATTGATATAGCGCTTCATTTTGCCCATGCGGATATCTTTCGAATTGATGCGATAGGCGCGTCGGTCATATCTCCGCTTATAGATATAGCAAACGCCAGGATATTATTTTCAAACGGTTGTGCTGCCAATATCACGGCAAGCAGGATCTCGACTAAGGTGGAACGTAAGTTCCGTATATTTCAACAGGATATTTATGCCTCTGCTGATTGCGCACGCAGGGAGCTTACAGTAATCTCAAAAGGCGAAAATCAGACACCAGGATGCGTGATCCCAGGTATGTCCATGACTACAAAAGCTTTTCCGGGTGTAGACCCTTTGGAAGACGAGATCAAATCCTTTGTCCACTCTGTGCTGACCAGGGAACCGCCGGTCGTGTCCGGTACGGATGGGAAAAAGGCATTGGAGGTGGCGCTTGAAATCATAAGCCAAATTGAACAGGGATGGAAACAAAACAAAATATAATGATTGTGGCTGGCGAGGCATCAGGCGACTTGCATGGCGCTAACCTCGTAAAGGCATTGTTGGCAAAAGAACCGGGTATTTCGTTTTACGGCATAGGCGGGAAGATGCTTAAAGAATGCGGCGTAACTCTTTTTGCGGAAGCGGAAACGTTATCAGTAGTAGGGATTTCCGAGGTCTTTTCCAAATTGAACACGATCCTTTCCGCATTGTCCCTTGCCAGGAAAGAACTAAAGCAGAGAAGACCGCAACTTCTTATACTGATAGATTTTCCTGATTTCAACCTGCGTCTTGCCAAGACTGCAAAAAAACTGAATATCCCTGTCATGTATTATATAAGCCCGCAGTTATGGGCATGGAGGAAAGGCCGGATAAAAAATATTCGTAAGCTGGTTGATGAAATGGTGGTTATCCTCCCCTTTGAGTCCGAGTTCTACAGGCAAAATAATGTGCCTGTAACATTTGTAGGCCATCCCTTGCTTGACGTGATTCCGGCGCATGATCCTTCTTTAACCATGGTGGATATAGATATGGCGCCTCTTGTTGGGCTTTTGCCAGGAAGCAGAAACGAGGAAGTAAACAGGCTTCTTCCAATAATGCTGCAAGCCGCTGAAATAGTTTCAAGACATATAAAAGGAGTTAGATTTATTCTGCCTGTGGCGCCGTCTCTGGATAAGGGGAAAGTGCAGGATATGATAAAGGGCGTAAGCCTGAATATTACTATCAGCCAGGGGAACGTCTATGATGTGCTCAGGTCAGCGGCGTTGGTCATAGCTGCTTCAGGGACAGTCACTCTTGAGGCAGCTCTATTTAGCGTCCCTATGGTTATTGTGTATAAAATGTCTTGGTTTAGCCATTGGCTTGCACAGATACTGATCAAAGTAAAACACTTCGGTCTGGTAAATCTGATTGCAGGAGAAGAGGTTGTGCCGGAGCTTCTTCAGGATGAGGTGTCTGCTGAAAATATCGCTGCCCATGTTTTAAGGGTATTATCCAATAAAAGAGAGCGGCTTGAGATATATAAAAAGCTTATAGGCATTCGGTCCAAACTTGGCTCGCCAGGGGCGTCGGCTAGAGCTGCGGATGTGGCGCTAAGGCTGATGGATTCGTAAAAAGCTTCATCTGCGGCGTTGCGCTTCGTCAGTGAATGGCTCAACGTACAGGGAGTACGCCTCGTCATCCCCCAACTTGCGCGCCTTGCATATGGAACTTTTTACGAATCCATCGGGGATCGGTTTGATAAATCATGAAAGATCGGCTGGAAAAGCTTAAATTCGTCCTTATAGGCATTATTGGAAAGCATTTTATAAATTTTATTTTTGGGACAATGGATATTCGAATAATCGGATTTGAGGCAATAAAGGGTTTTGTGGAATCTAAAAAAGTAATTATTGCGTTCTGGCATTCAAGGTTACTGATGGTGAGTTATTTGTACCAGGGGGGTAATGGGGTTGTTTTGGCAAGCAAATCTAAGGACGGAGAGATCATCGCCCGTATTTCAAAACAACAAGGGCATCTTGTTATTCGCGGTTCCACCTCAAAAGGAGGTGCACACGCTATGATAGAGATGATCAATGCCCTTGACGGGAGCAGGTTTATTGGAATTACGCCGGACGGTCCACAAGGCCCAAGATACAAGGTAAAGCCTGGAATTATCGCACTTGCGAAAAAGACAGGATATGTGATTGTGCCGGTCAGCTACAGCGCGCGCAGGATCAAGGTGTTTAAAAGCTGGGACAGATTTTTGCTTCCATATCCGTTTACGAAAGGGGTATGTATCTATGGCGCGCCTATCATTGTGCCGAACGAGAGCACACGAAAAGATATAGAAGCATTTGGTACAGTGCTGGAAAATGAACTCAATATGGCTACAAGACAGGCTGATGCGTACTACCGACATGTTAGTCCACTATAATAATACCATAGAGAAAAACTTGAACAAGCAGTAATCGAACTTTTTGAGGCTGAAGATTACAAACACCTCACAGGGAGATGACCTCTGTATGAGTATAGGTATAACTTCTGTACAATGATTAGGCTCGCACAGGTGATATTTTCAATCACTTGGGTATTCCATACTTCAAGGCACACATTCCATTGACACACAGCTCCTATTTTGCGATAGTCATTTTTCATAGAGCGATTCCGTCTCAATGATCCATATCTAAAAAAGGGAGGATTTATGCGAAAGATAGCAATATGGGTCGGGCTTTTCTCGATTCTTTTTTGCTTGGCAGGCTGTGGGTACAATAGCTTACAACAAATGGAAGAATCAGTATTCAAGGCGTGGGCTGATATAGATTCTAACCTTCAGCGCCGGGCTGATCTGATACCTAATTTGGTGGCGGTAGTTAAGGGATATGCACAACATGAGCAAGAAACTTTTAAGCAAGTGGTGGAGGCCAGATCAAAGGCAAGCTCGGTTCAGTTGAGCGCCGAAGATCTGAGCAGCCCTGAGGCCATGCAGCGTATGCAACAGGCACAGGGGCAATTATCTTCAGCGCTATCCAGGCTGCTTGTGGTTGTTGAACGCTATCCGGATCTTAAAGCAAACCAGAATTTTTTGGGGCTGCAAAATCAGCTCGAAGGGACGGAAAACCGTATCAATGTAGCGCGGCAAAGGTACAATAAGGCTGTTGAGCAGTTTAACGGCGCTGTTCGTAAATTTCCGAATAATCTCACAAACAATTTTTTGCTTCATCTTAAGCACAAAGAATATTTCAAGGTAGAAGAGGGGGCCAAGCAGGTTCCCAAAGTGACATTTTGATGAAGCGTCTGACAAAGCTTAATATCCTGCTTCTGCTTACACTGGTAAACGCGGCTGTTATATGCGCTACTCTCTGCCCAGCGTTAGCGCTTGATGTGCCTGCCTTAAAGGGGCGTGTCAATGATTACGCTGGCATTCTCTCGCAGTCCACCTTGTCTTACCTGGAAACGTCGCTCCGTTCATTTGAAGAAGCAGAATCGACTCAGATTGTAGTGCTGACAATCCCTTCTTTGGAAGGAGACAGCCTCGAAGATTTTTCTATCCGATTGGCAGAGGCATGGAAGATAGGGCAAAAAGGACGCGATAACGGAGCGATTCTTTTGATAGCAACAAAGGAGCGAAAACTCCGCATTGAAGTAGGCTATGGTCTGGAAGGGCGTTTGACTGATCTTGTATCTGGCCAGATTATCCGAGATCTAATTGTTCCCACCTTTAAGTCTGGCGATTTTGACCAGGGGATTATAAATGGCGTAAACGCTATGATAGCCGCTGTAAATGGGGAATTTAAATCCGTTAACGTCCCTAGATCGCAAAAGCGATCATCAGGATTTGGCTATGTTGGATTAGTGATATTTCTGATTGTAATGATTTTGAACGCTTTTGGCGGCATGGGACGAAGGCGAGGTCGTTACTATGGCGGGTTTAGCGGAGGTGGAAGCGGTTTTTCCTCTGGCGGCGGGTTTGGAGGAGGAGGAGGCTTCGGAGGTGGGGGGTCCTCTGGTGGATGGTAAAAGAATTTCTCTCTGAAGAAGACAAACACAGAATCATTGATTCGGTGAAAGAGGCTGAATGTTGTACAACCGGCGAGATTGTGCCTATGGTGGTCTCTGCCAGCTACCATTATCCTATGGCTGATGTGATCGGCGCCACTCTTTTTGCCTTTACTTTGTCGATATTTATGACTCCCCTGGTGGGCGGTTTTTTCTGGATCGGCGCCCAAAACATGTGGGTTTTCATCGGGTTATTTGCGGTAAAGTTTACCTTGTTTCATACACTGATCCGGCGTATACCGTCACTCAAGCGTGTTTTTGTCTCAAAAAAGGAGATAGACGAAGAGGTTGAAGAAGCGGCTATAACCAGTTTCTTCAAACAAAATATCTGTCGGACGCGCGATGCAACAGGCGTTCTTATCTATATCTCACTTTTTGAGCACAAGGTTTATGTCCTGGCAGATAAGGGGATAAACGCTATGGTTGCTCAAGGAGAGTGGGATGAAATTGTTAAGCTGATTGTAGACGGCATCCGCCAAAAACGCGGTGGTGAGGTGATCTCAGAAGCTGTGCGCCGCGTTGGGATTATTCTCAAGGAATACTTCCCTGCAAAACCAGACGACAAAGATGAGCTTGACAATTTGATTGTTAAAACCTAAACGATTTGCCTGCGCGCAAGCAGGAGCAGGAAGCAATGCAGCAGGCGGACTTTTTACGAATTCATTGGCAATCCTCTTGACAATCAGAAATTTTGATTTAAATTGATCCCTAACAAATAGCATGCCATAATAACTATCCGGTTTTATATTTTTTATTAAATTGAAAGGTCAGGCATTATTATGATTGACGTAGTTGGCGTAACAAAAGAGTACGCATCTGTTACTGCGCTCAGCGACGTGACGTTTCATGTGGATAAAGGTGATATTGTGGGATTGCTCGGCCCGAATGGGGCGGGTAAGACTACTCTGTTGAAGATTCTTACGGGGTATATTCAACCAACAAGCGGGACTGCATTGATCGACGGGATTAATGTTGTTAATGATCCATTCTCTGTGCATGAAAGGATCGGCTATCTTCCTGAAAACGCCCCGTTATATCCTGAGATGTCGGTGCAAGGATATCTTAAGATGATCGCTGATATGCGCGGGATATCTGAGGAAAAGAGAAAAGAGCGCATTTCAGAAGCGGTTTATGCTGTGGGTATCGAAGATCGGCTGACCTCTCTTATAGGCGAGCTTAGCAAGGGGTATAGACAAAGGGTTTGTCTGGCTCAGGCCATACTTCATAAGCCGCCTGTCCTGATCCTGGACGAGCCGACTAATGGTCTTGATCCTACTCAGATATTTGAACTGCGCGGTCTTATACGATACCTTGCCAAGGAGAGTACGGTTTTGATATCGACTCACATTCTTTCCGAAGTGGAGGCGGTTTGCGACAGGGCGATTATTATACTCCAGGGAAAAATAAAGGCAGACGCAAAACTGGAGGAGTTGTCTGTCACATCTGACGCGATTGTTAGCATAGAAAAGGCTGCGGTCGGCGTTGTTGAATCATTGAAGGCAGTGGAAGGGGTTAAAAGTGTAAAGTCCACAGGAAGCGCTGGAGTTTATGTTACATACAGGGTGCATAGCGAGGCTGGCAGGGATTTATGCCCCCAGATTTATGAACTTGTTCGAAAAAGGGATTGGAAGCTGTCTGAACTTAGAAGGGATGTCAAGACCCTTGAATCAGTGTTTAGCGAGTTTGCCAGACTTGGGGGAGGTGACCGGTCATGAATCAGGTATGGACAATAGCGCGTAAAGAGCTTAGGGCATACTTTGGCTCTCCGCTTGCTTCAATATTTGTTAGTGCGTTTCTATTGGTTTCTCTTTTCATAGTTTTTTGGATTGAGACTTTTTTTGCGCGCAATATCGCTGATATTCGTCCCTTATTCCAATGGCTCCCAATGCTCCTCATTTTTCTTGTCGCTTCATTGACTATGCGGCTCTGGAGCGAGGAGCAGAAGATGGGAACAGTCGAGATACTTTTTACGCTCCCTGTTCGGCTGCATCACCTTGTACTTGGAAAATTCCTTGCGGCATTGTTGCTTGTGGCTTTTTCACTTCTGCTTACGATTGGCCTTCCGATCTCTGTATCGTTTATGGGAAATCTGGACTGGGGGCCTGTGATGGGGGGGTATGTCGGCGCTCTCCTTATGTCAGCGGCATATGTGGCTATTGGTCTCTATTTTTCATCTAAGAGTGATAATCAGATCATTGCGCTTCTTGCTACTGTATTTGCTTGTATCCTGCTTTATCTCGTCGGTTCCCGTCAGGTTGTGGACTTTTTTGCCACAGGGACAGGGGATGTGCTGCGTGGGTTAGGTTCAGGCAGCAGGTTTGAGAGTATTGAGCGAGGGGTCTTTGATATCCGGGATTTTGTCTATTATTTTTCATTGACGTTGTTTTTTTTGGGCTTGAACATCCTCTCGCTTGACAAAAAACGATGGAGCCGTGGCGCAAACACTGCAAAATATCGCAAGAATGCGTATCTGGCGGCTCTTCTAACAGGGCTAAATCTGTTTTTATTAAACCTTTGGCTGTTGCCATTACACGGCCTTCGCGCAGACCTTACAGAGAATAACGAATATAGCGTTTCCCAGGTTACAAAGGATATGATCACCAACCTTCAGGAACCGCTGCTTATAAGAGGGTATTTCAGTGAAAAGACACATCCGCTCCTTGCGCCTCTGATACCTCGCATCAAAGATCTAATAAAAGAATATGCTATAGTTTCAGGCGGCAATATCACTGCTGAGTTTGTAGACCCAAGGGAGGCTGAAAAAATAGAGGAAGAGGCGAATCAGGCATATGGCATCAAACCTGTTCCTTTTCAGATTGAGGGGAGATATGAGGCCTCTGTAATCAACTCATACTTTGATATTCTTATTAAATATGGGGATCAATACAAGCTTATAGGTTTTCAAGACATAATTGAAGTTCATATGAAAAAGGATGGCGATATAGACGTTAAGCTTAGAAACCTTGAGTATGACCTGACCAGATCCATTAAAAAGGTTGTTTATGGATTCCAGAGCATAGATTCTATCTTTGAATCAATAGCGAGTGATATCTCTTTTAAGGCTTTTATTACAAAGGATAGAATTCCTAAGACGTTCCATGATCTCCCGCAGCGCATTGAGAAAGTAGCGTCTGAATTTTCAGAACGTTCCAATGGAAAATTTAAGTTTGAGATGATCGACCCTGACGCCAAAGGGAGTTCAATCAATCGTGAATATCTTGAGAAAGAGTATGGGCTGAAGCCTCTTTCGGTTTCACTCTTTTCTGACCAGACCTTTTATTTACATCTATTGCTACAGGTGGGCGATGAGGTTCAGCGCATCTATCCATCAGGAGAGATGGCAGAGGCTGACCTGAAAAACGAGATTGAAGCCGCGCTCAAACGATGCGCTTCAGGTTTTCTCAAGACAGTAGGATTATGGCTTCCCAAAGAAGAGGCTGACCAGCAGAATCCTTACGCACAATTTCAGCCTCCGGCTTCGAGTTACCAATTTGTGCAGGAGAAATTCAGGGAAAACTACGCGATTAAGATGGTGGATTTGACTTCCGGCCGTGTGCCTGGGGATGTTGATGTCATGCTGGTTATCGCTCCGCAACGCATGAACGAAAAAGAACAGTTTGCCATTGATCAATATCTTATGCGTGGCGGGTCGCTTATCATTGCTGCCGGCAATTATTCGATTGACAAGGCTGGTCTGCGTAACGGGCTTGCGATTCGTAAGCTTGAAGGTGGACTGCGTGATATGTTGAAGTCTTACGGCATAGATGTAAAGGAATCCATGGTGTTAGATACTCAGAACGAGCCGTTTCCTGTCCCTGTTACAAGAAACATCGGCGGCTTGCGGATTCAGGAGATACACCAGGTCGATTACCCCCCATTTGTAGATATTCGTAAAGATGGAATGGCTGAAAACAGTCCTGTGGTTTCTGAACTCAATTCTTTAGTGATGCAGTGGGTATCTCCTATAGAAATTGATAAGGGAAAAAATAAAGAGCGCGAGGTGGTTGCGCTTGTTACCTCAACCGATAGCTCATGGGAAACTGACAAGACAGAAACACAGCCTGATTTTGCGCGTTATCCTGCTGTTGGCTTTCCTGAGGAAGGCGCGAAAGCGCGCCATACACTTGCTGTGTCGGTTAAAGGTGCGTTTGAAAGCTATTTTAAGGATAAGCCGTCACCGGTGTTTGATGAAGAGAAAAAAGACGAGCCAACGACTGACAACAAAGAGAAAAAAGATGCAGGTAAAAAAGCAGAAGAGGTTGTTATGCAGCCAATAAAGACATCTCCGTCGTCTGCCAGGCTTGCTGTCATTGGAAGCTCTGAATTCTTAAACGATCTGGTCATAAACATCTCTCGTTCGATAGGTCAGGACAGATTCCTGGCAGGTCTTGAGTTTTTAGAAAACCTTATCGACTGGTCTGTTGAAGACGAAGACCTGCTTGCCATAAGATCCAGAGGCTCGCATGCGCGCATACTTGAGCCTATGACCAGGTCGAGGCAGGTGATGTGGGAGTGGATCAACTACGGGGTAGTAATTCTATCCCTTGTGATAGTCACAGCAGCAGGAATATGGATCAGGAAAAGAGAAAAGGCAATGAAATTGGCAGAATCCAAGAAAATAAGACTGCATAAAGGTGATGTATGAACAAGTTGAACCAGGCTTTGATAGCGCTTCTCTGTTTTCAGGTTGTTTTGATTTCGTGTATTTTCTTGCCGCAAATGCAAAAGAAGGCTGATTCCGGACCTGGAGATATATTTCCAGGCGTAAAGCAGCAGGAGATTGTTTCTCTTAATATTGAAGATAACAGCAGTAAGCATGTAGAGATAAAAAAGGGGGATAGCGGCTGGATGCTTCCAGGGCTTGACGGTTATCCTGCGGTTGAGAACAAGGTGTCGTCGTTTCTTTCCAAACTAACCGAGCTTAAGACCAAGCCTCTTGTTGCAAGGAACAAGTCGAGCCATACAAGATTGAAGGTGTCTGAAAAGGATTTTGAACGGCGTATTATTTTTCAAACTGTAAAAGGAAAAGAGCCGTATACGCTTTACATGGGGTCTTCTTCCGGTACTAATACAGCGCATGTCAGGGCAGGGTCTGAAAAAGAGGTCTATCTTGCCAAAGATATTGCTATATGGGAAGCAGGCGTAGAGCCTGCGGCGTGGATAGACACACTCTATTTTTCTGTAAACGAAGAAGATATCACACGTATTTCAATTACGAATAGCAAAGGTGTGTTGGTTTTTAAACGGGGCGAACAAAAAGAATGGATTTTTGAAGAACCAAAGCAGGAGCTTAAGCTAAAGGTTGAAGAGTGGCAGGAGATGGTGCATAAGGCGGCATCCATTAGGTTAAATGAGCCTGTTGGCAGGGAAGAGAAGGACTCTTTTGGGATGAAGTCGCCAGTTGCAGTGATAACCTTGACAACGAGCACTGCTTTAGAGAACAAGGAACCGGCAAAAGATGGTGAAGATAAGGCATCACAAAAGAAGGTGGAAAAGACATATACCATTACTATAGGAGCAGAGAGCAAAGAAAAAGGAGGAAATTTTATAGTCAAGTCGTCTGAATCTCAGTTCTATGTAATGGTGGAAACGAATTTGTTAAAGGACTTGGTTGAGAAAGGAATTAAGGATATTACAGGACCTGCTGAAAAGCCGCAAGAAATAGGGGCTGAAGAAAGGGGGGATGGGAAGCAGCAACCATAGCAGGTTCAAGTTTACAATATCAAAGGGCTATGAATTAGTTTGTCAACAAAAAGGAGGGAGTATTGTATGAAGATAAGACCACTAAATGATCGAATTTTGGTGCTTAGGATGGAAGAAGACGAAAAGACTTCAGGCGGAATCATCATTCCTGATAGTGCAAAAGAAAAACCCCAAAAGGGAAAGGTGGTAGCGGTAGGCACCGGCAAGGTTGATAAGGATGGCAAGAAAACGCCACTTGACGTAAAAGCTGGAGACAAAGTGCTTTTTGCAAAATATGCAGGCACTGAGTTTAAGCTGGACGGTGTGGAGCATCTTGTAATGCGTGAAGACGATATATTGGCAATTATTGAATAATAAGGAGGAGTGTATATTATGCCAGCTAAAGAAATTAAATACGATATGAAGGCGAGAGAAAGGCTGCTAAACGGCGTTAATGCCCTGGCCGACGCTGTTAAGGTCACACTGGGGCCCAGGGGGAGAAATGTAGTGCTAGAGAAATCCTGGGGGTCTCCGACCATCACAAAAGATGGCGTTACAGTGGCCAAGGAGATTGAACTTGAGGATAGGTTCGAAAATATGGGCGCTCAGATGGTAAAAGAAGTGGCGTCAAAGACATCCGATGTCGCTGGAGACGGCACTACTACCGCGACTGTGCTTGCCCAGGCGATCTATCGCGAAGGGTGTAAGTTGGTATCTGCCGGAAACAACCCAATGATAATCAAGCGCGGTATAGATAAGGCAGTGGATGCTGTGGTAGAGGCGCTTAAAAAGCTTTCCAAGCCCACGAAAGACAAGAAGGACATTGCTCAGGTTGGGACAATCTCTGCGAATAACGACGAGACCATTGGGAAGATCATCTCTGAGGCAATGGAAAAAGTTGGGAAAGAAGGGGTTATCACGGTTGAAGAGGCCAAGAGCATGGAGACCTCGCTTGAGATCGTGGAAGGTATGCAGTTTGATCGCGGATATCTATCCCCGTATTTTGTGACTGATCCTGATAAAATGGAAGTCCATATTGATAATCCTTATATACTCATTAATGAGAAGAAGATCAGCAGCATGAAAGATCTCCTTCCTGTTCTTGAGCAGATCGCCAAGCTTGGCAGACCGCTTATGATCCTTGCTGAGGATGTGGAAGGCGAGGCGCTGGCCACCCTTGTGGTCAACAAGATTCGCGGCACACTTAAGTGCGCGGCAGTCAAGGCGCCTGGGTTCGGCGATCGCAGAAAGGCGATGCTGGAAGATATTGCTATCCTGACCGGAGGCCGTGTGATCACTGAAGACCTGGGTATCAAGCTTGAAAACGTCACTATTGATGACCTTGGCAAGTGCAAGAGGATCACGATCGATAAGGACAATACAACTATTGTTGACGGCGCTGGGAAACGCTCTGACATAGAGGGGAGAGTCAACCAGATCAGAACTCAGATAGATGATACCACATCCGACTATGATCGCGAAAAGCTCCAGGAACGGCTTGCCAAGCTGGTCGGCGGAGTGGCTGTCATTAATGTGGGCGCTGCTACCGAGACCGAGATGAAGGAGAAGAAGGCCCGTGTTGAAGACGCCTTAAACGCGACTCGCGCTGCTGTAGAGGAAGGGATTGTGCCCGGTGGCGGTGTTGCCCTTATCAGGGCTATGAGCGCGCTTGATAAGGTGAAGGCGAGCGGTGAGGAAGAAAAGCACGGTATTGCGATTGTGAGAAGGGCGCTGGAAGAACCGCTCCGTTTGATTGCACAGAACGCTGGCTGTGAAGGCGCAGTGGTTGTGCAGAAGGTAATGGAGGGTAAGGATGCCTATGGGTTTAATGCGGATACCGTTCAGTATGAAGATATGATGGCCGCAGGGATAATAGACCCCACAAAAGTAACGAGGTTTGCCCTTCAGAACGCAGCTTCTATAGCTGGTCTGCTTCTAACCACAGACGTTGTGATTGCTGAGAAGCCAAAGGAAGACAAGCCAATGATGCCTCAGATGCCTCCAGGCGGTGGAGCTGATATGTATTAATCTTTTTTTTCCACTTTGTGGAATTGTTGCCATGACAGCCTTACGGTTGTCATGGCAACCCTCTTTCTATTAAACCCTTCGCCTTCCTTAATTTTCTTTACAATTTATTTAGATTGAGATATCAGCACTATTCAGGTAGATAGGCTGAAGACTGAAGGCTATTAGGGATAAATTATGGTGAAATGCTTCATAGCCTTCAGCCTTCAGTCTATCCACCTAAAATGATACAGGAGATGAGATAATGAACATTCCAAGAAAAATAGGCATAGGGATAGATTTTGGCGTGCCGGCTATTGTCGGCGGAGGACTTGTGCAATACTTTGCGGAAAGCTGGTCTGCTGTGGCAGTCTACGAGGCGCTGCTGTTGGTTATTATGATTGCTGTTTTATCTATGAAGCTTTCCGATGGCGAGTAGAGTCCGGTTTTGTCACTTTTTGTGAAGTAGTAAAGTGCCTGGGACGAGAATCGAACTCGTACAGGGCTATGCCCCGAGGGATTTTAAGTCCCTTGCGTCTACCAGTTCCGCCACCCAGGCATAAATCAAAAATCTATTTTATCACAACGAACGAATGTAATGCGAGTCTTATAGTTCTCCATCGTATTTTTGTCAAGATATTGCAACCTCTATTGCCAAGCCATTCCCCTTATGTTTCAATTACCCGAACTTATACTAGCCTCAGCATCACCCAGACGTCAGGAACTACTAAAATCAGCAGGGATTATTTTTACAGTTAAACCAAGTGGTGTTGACGAGGCGCGTATAAACGAAGAATCTCCGAAAGCTCACGTACAACGACTTGCCCTGTTAAAAGCAAGCGAAGTGGCTATTGGGAATGGAAAAAGCTGGGCGCTTGCGGCAGACACGGTTGTAGTTATTGATGGATTGATCCTGGGTAAACCGAAAGATCAAGGTCATGCCAAGAGTATGATTTTTAGGCTAAGCGGCGTTACCCATACTGTATTAACAGGCTTTTGCCTGAGACATCATGGGCTTGATAAAAACTATTCTGATATTGTTGAGACAAAGGTTACGTTTAGAAACATCTCAGTCCCTGAGATAGATTGGTATGTCGCAACAGGAGAGCCTTTTGATAAGGCCGGCGCTTATGCGGCGCAAGGCAAAGCAATGTCCTTTATCAGATGTGTCGAGGGATCATATACTAACGTGGTGGGACTTCCTCTTGCCGAAGTGTTGGAGATGTTTGCTGCCGCTCTTGCTGACCTGCAATGACTGAAGACATCCTTAAAAATATTGAACATGTAAGACAAAGGATTGCGCAGGCCGCTGTCAGAGCGGGTAGGAAGCCGCAGGAAATTGCGCTTGTTGCGGTTACAAAGTATGTGCCGGCAGAAAGGATCAATACGGCCATAAGAGCTGGGGTAAGTATCCTTGGCGAGAGCTATATCCAGGAGGCAAGGTCTAAAATAGACGAGGTCGGAAGGGATTCAGCTATATGGCATTTTATAGGTCATCTTCAGACCAATAAGGCAAAGTACGCCGCCAGACTGTTTGATATGATAGAGTCGGTAGCAAGTGTTCGCTTAGCTCAAGAGCTGGATAGCGAGGCCAGGAAGGCTAAAAGGCGCCTTGCTGTCTTGATTCAGGTAAACATAGGAGAGGAGGCATCAAAATCAGGCATTCCCCAGGAAGAGCTGATTCCTATGGCAAAGAAACTTTCCTGTTTTGAAAACATTTCTGTCCAGGGGCTTATGGCAATACCCCCATACCTTGACCTTCCTGACCAAATACGCCCGTATTTTCGTGCATTGAGGGCGCTCCAAAGGAGGGTGCAGGAAGAGGCGATCCCGAATATTTTTATGAAAGAACTCTCTATGGGTATGAGCGCTGATTTTGAGACAGCAATAGAAGAGGGCGCTACTATGGTAAGAATAGGCACGGTGTTGTTTGGAAGCAGAGGATAAATTTTTATGAAGGCGCTTCTGCATATATGCTGTGCGCCTTGCAGCATATATTGCGTAAAGGCGCTTCGTTCTGAGTCGCACGAGATAACAGGTTTTTTTTTAAATCACAATATTCATCCCTACCAGGAATATTTGCTCCGTCTTGATACGTTCAGGGAGTATGCCGCACAAATAGACCTTCCTGCTATACTTGACGAGGATTACGATATTGAGGGTTTTTTGCGGAATGTGGTTTTTAGAGAGCAAGACCGATGTTATTATTGCTACTACCATCGTCTGAAACATACCGCTTCCCTTGCTCAAAGAGAAGGGTATGATGCGTTTACTACTACGTTGTTATACAGCAGGTTTCAGAAGCACGACCTGATAAAGTCTATAGGAAATAGTCTGGCAAAAGAATACTCTATTGAATTTATGTACAGGGATTTCCGGAAAGGGTGGAAGGAAGGGATAGAGATATCAAAACAACTCAATATGTACAGACAACAATATTGTGGATGCATATATAGCGAAAAGGAGCGATATAAAAAATAGGCTGAAGGAGGAAGCCTGAATAGTTACTTTATAGGTTAGCTAATACCATGGCATTTTTTTGCATTAGCTTGAAATCTTCAGGATCAAGCCCTGCTCCGAGCACTACCATCTCTCCGAATTGGTCGGTTAGCAAGTCAGAAGGAGCGTGAGTATCTGAGCTTAAGATAAGACGCGCGCCTGTTAACTTTGCCATCCTTGCGACATGTCCATTTGTAAGGCTGTGGCATTTTCTAGCAGTTATCTCCAGGAAAATGCCTGCGTGCGCTGCCATTTCCGCTTCTTCTTGCGAGATTAGCCCTGGATGCGCCAGGATATTGATTCGGGCGTTGAGCGCAGCGCGGTTTGTGCCTACTGCCACAGGTTCTGCTATGGTTTCACCATGAACTATCACCACTTGAGCGCCCAATGATCTAGCCTCTTGCGCTAAAGAGGCAATCTGGGAAGGGGGGATGTGAGTTAACTCTGCGCAAGGGATTGTTTTGATGGCATGTACACTGTTTAACGTCTCTGCGACTTTTACGATTCTTGGGATAACATGGTCTATATTAGAGGCATCAACATGATCGGAGATTCCTATTGCGCGGTATCCGCATATCTCCGCTCTTTGTATAAGCTCTGCTGGTATAAGTACGCCGTCGCTGAATACTGTATGAGTATGGAAGTCGATCATTATTCTTCCTTGCCTTATAGGAAAATATTTCATACTTTCTGATATAAGTAAACTGGAATTTTATAGCCGTCCAGGGGACGGGAAAAGTTTGAGTCGTTTTAGGAGAATAAATGCAGGTTTTGATGAGTCGAACAATTAACATAATGTGTTGTCTTGCTTTCTTATCGCTCTGTCTTGCTTTTTGCGGATGCGATAAAGTGCCTGCCGCGTGGGATGAACTGAACGTCCAAGCTGTTCGTTTGTATGACGAAGGTAATTATCAGGGCGCTTTAAAGGCTGCTAAAGAAGCGGCCATTAAGGCAAAAGAGCAGCTTGGCGCTGAAAACAAGGATAGCTGGATATCGCTAAATAATCTTGGTTTCCTTCATTCTGTTCTTGGTGACTATACAGAAGCTGTGCGCTGGTATGACGAGGCTATTGCCTCTGCCAGAAGGAGCCTTGGCCAGGATCATCCTGATGTGGCAAAAATTCTGGAAGGACGCTCAAGGCTTTTTGTTGAGATGGGCAAATATGACGATGCGGTTGTTTTGTATAAGCAGGCATTGGGAATTCTTGAAAAGCATCAGCAAAGCGATCCGAGTGGGGTTATATCTATTGTGCGCGGTCTGGCAGGGGTATATTATACTTTTAAAGGAGATTTTAAAGAGGCTGAACGTTTATACAGACGAGCACTGGACATCGAAGAAAAGCTGGCGGGGGCGGATCATCCAAACATTGCAGCGACACTTAATGATCTCGCCCAGGTATGTGACAGCCAGGGTAAATATGATGAAGCCGAAAAATTATACAAGCGATCCCTCTCTATTGAAGAAAAGAAGCTTGGTTCAGATCATCCCAATACAGCGTCTACTCTAAGCAATCTGGGACGTCATTATTATACGAGAGGGAAATTTGATGAGGCAACCCCTTATTATGAAAGGGCGCTGGCTATTTTAGTGAAATCGCTTGGCCCTACACATGTTGATACTTTGATTGCCACTAATAATCTCGCGGTGCTTTTTTATGCCAAGAAAGATAATTCAAAGGCGTTTGCTTTGCTTGATCGTACGCTGAAGATGGTTGATGAGGGGGCTTCTGATAAAGATCAGGAAACTACCGCTATTTTTTTAAATAACCTTGGCCGTCTTTATAGCGCCCGCAGTGAGAATGACAAAGCAGAAGAACTTTACAAACGCGCCTTAAAAATAGGGGATAAGGAATTAGGAAAATCTCATCCGAATGTTTTGGAGACACTGAATAATTTGGCAAGCGTTTATGTCAGCCAGAAAAACTATGACAAAGCGTTTCCTATATATTATCGTATCATTGCGTTGCAGGAAGATATCTTTGGCAAGAACCATCCTAATGCTATGGCCGCACGGGAGAGGCTGGATGAATTATCGCTGTTAAAACAGGATGGCGCGCTGGCGGAACCGCAACAGCAAGATTTGAAGCCTAAACCAGATATAACCTTAAAACCAACACCGGTTTTAACACCAAAACCTAAGCTGGCTCTAACCATAAAGCAAGCTCCAGTTATAACTCCGAAACAAACCCCAGCGCTGGTTTCTGACAAGCGGCCTGTTATAAAGGTTACTTTGACAGAGGTTCTTGTAATGTCCGGCGTTGATATTGAAGGCGTCAAAAGGAACAAAGACCTTGCCTACCTTTTTGATACCCGCTACCAGAATTTTGCAAATGCCTCAAAGGAAGATCTTCGTATATTGCAAAACGAGGTGTTTGCAAGACAGGGGCATTCATTTAACACCCCTGATCTAAGAGACTATTTTCGCCGTCAGGCATGGTACAAGGAAAAGCATAGTTTGCCGCGAGGAGACCTCTCCGAGCCTGAGCGTATAGTAGTTGAGGCCATTGAAAGGCTCCGATCTAAACACTGAATCCGTGAACGGTTTACGGATTACTTGATACAGACTTTTCTTACGTTTAACAGGTCGGTATAACCAGTGAAAATTTTTTCAATGCCGTCCTGCTTTAATGTGGTCATGCTGTCTTTTATGGCCTGTTCCCTGATAACATCCATCTGTGCCTTTTGCTGGATTAGATTTTTCATAGAATCTGTCCCCATCAAAAGTTCATGGATCCCCATGCGCCCCCTGTATCCTGTATTGTTGCATTGGGGGCATCCTTCAGGTTTATGCAGTACCAACTCTTTTGAATAAGATATATTCAAGTTGTTGTGAAACGACTCTTCGCCGTATTCATGCACCAGTTCATCATACTCCTTCCTGGTTGGATTATACGGTTTTTTGCAGCTTTTACACAGTGTCCTTACCAGGCGTTGAGCCAGTATGCCAAGAATAGCGTCGGCAAAATTGAAGGGGTCCATCCCCATATCGAGGAGCCGCGTGATGCTTTCAGGAGCGCTGTTTGTATGAAGCGTGGAAAATACAAGATGGCCGGTCAAAGAGGCCTCAATCCCTATATGCGTGGTCTCCTTGTCACGCATCTCGCCTACCATGATGACATCAGGGTCGGCCCTCAGAAATGCTCGCATGGCTATGGCAAAGTTGAATCCGATCTTTGAATCAACCTGTACCTGTCTAAGGCCGAATTGGGTGATTTCGACCGGGTCTTCAGCAGTCCATATCTTGATTTCCGTAGTGTTGATTTGACCAAGCGCGGAATGCAGAGTGGTAGTCTTGCCAGAGCCGGTCGGGCCGCACACGAATATGATCCCGTACGGTTTTGTGATAATGCCTAAAAACTTCTCGTAGTTTGCACGGGAAAACCCGATCTGGTCAAGCCGGATAGGTTCGCCTGCGGCAAGTATTCTTAGCACCACATCCTCCAGTCCGCCTGATGTAGGAATGGTTGCGATACGCAGCTCAATGTCCAGTCCGCCGTATTTTTTGAATTTAATTTTGCCGTCCTGCGGTTTACGCCGCTCCGCTATATCCAGATTAGCCATGATTTTGATCCGCGACACGATCGCGCTCCGGTAGTTGTACGGCACCTTTTGGTAGACTACGCACGCGCCGTCGATACGGAAGCGAACCGCCGCGTCTCGCCTACCTGGATACGGCTCGATATGTATATCAGAAGCCCCTCTAAAGTAAGCGTCGTGGATGAGCTTGTTTACAAGTTGCACTATTGCGTTGTCCTGCTCGCTGATCATATCATCAATGTCTTCACCCTGGTCAGGATCAGACTCCAGCCTTGCCATGATATCAGCCATGGATGCCTGGCCGGCAGTTGTGCCTGAGAAAAAAAGATTGATGTATTTTTCAATGTCGTCTTTGAGAGCGACGTGGAACGCGAATTGTTGGCCAGGAGGAAAGAGCGATTTGATCGTGTCTATTTTTTGTAAGTGGAATGGATCGTCTATAGCTACAACTATTTTTTCTTCAGACTTGCGGATAGGAACCCAGTTGTTACTTCTCAGGAAACTCGCTTTCATATCGGATAGTAAATCTGATGGTATGGGTGAGCGATCATTATACTGCTCAAATGGGATTTTATAGTAATTACTTAAAGACTTTCCGATATCCTGCCGGTATATCTTATAATTTTTAATTAATATGGATTCAATATCCGTATCCAGCTTGCGGGCTTCATCTATCGCCAGGTCAAGTTCCTTGCGCGTGATAAGGTTTTGTTCCAGAAGATAATCGAATTTGGTTGGCCTAGTCTTGCCCATCCTTTTTTGATTAAAAATCGCGATTCCAAGGGTTTTTGCTACATCGAGAAGCGATTCTGAATCCGCAGCAGTAAAAGGATCGGGAATCAGGTGCTTTTTGTTGATAGCCTGTATGGCGCCCAGGACATACCTCCCATGCACAACCGGCACTGCGAGCACTTGTCTTGTGCAATAGCCTGTTTTTTTATCCCATTCGGCGTCAAACTTGAGATTAGCGTCAATGCCAGATAATTCTTCTTTGTCGTAGGCGTTTTTTATGTTGACAATGGTGTTTCTGGCCGCAGCGTAACCTGAGATGCTGGCATTTGAGATTGGCACGCGTATTTCACTTACCTCGTTTCCGGACATGACCTTTGAGACAAGCTCCCGCCTGCTGCCGTCAACCACGTATATCGTGAGACGATCCGCGCTGAATAATTCCAATATATCTGCTTTGATGTCCAGCAGTATTTCGTCTATATTGTCTGCAGCGTGAATTTTATTGGTTATCTCTTCATAACGCTTGCGATATTCTATTTCGCGCTTAAGCGCAGCCAGTTCGAATTCATGTGTGTTAGCAGCAGCCATATCCCCCCTTTTCAACTCTATACACCTGAATAGTTGCCATTGTTATCGAAATTAAATACCTGCTAATGGATTGTGTCAACTTTTTTGTAGTGACCTATAGCTTGGTTATATGCTACACCAAAATATGGACTTGTTCAAAAAAAACAACCAACCCTGTGATGATCAGGCGAGGCCGCTTGCTGATCGTATGCGGCCAAAAGACCTTGACGGATTTGTGGGGCAATCATCCCTTATTAGCCCTGATGGATTCATAACCAGGGCGATTAAGGGGGATAAGCCTTTTTCAATGATACTATGGGGCCCGCCTGGCTGCGGCAAGACCACGCTTGCGACAATAATCGCACAGGAGACAAACGCGTATTTTGTGTCATTTTCCGCGGTTCTCTCTGGCGTTAAAGAGATTCGCGCTGTCATAGATGAGGCACAAAAACAACAATCGCTTTACCGTAGGCGCACTATACTGTTTGTGGACGAGATACATCGTTTTAACAAGGCGCAGCAGGACTCCTTTCTGGCGCATGTTGAAAGCGGACTTATAACTCTTATCGGCGCGACCACTGAAAATCCTTCGTTTGAAGTGATTGCGCCGCTTCTGTCGCGCGCGCGTGTATTAGCGCTTACCCCGCTTACCCATGACGAACTGGTTGTAATATTGCGCCGCGCTGTTGATGATAATAAATACGGATTAGGAGGCCTTCATATTTTTTTGGATGAAGGCGTGATTTCTTATCTGGCGCGTATTTCAGATGGAGATGCAAGGAAGGCGCTCAATAACCTGGAATTGATCTCAAACGCCGCGCTTACTGATCAATCCGGTAATAGGAGGATATGCCTGGGAGATGCAGAGGAGATTCTCAAAAGAAAAGCGTTTAGATATGACAAGAACGGAGAAGAGCACTATAATCTTATATCGGCCTTTCATAAGAGCCTGCGAGGAAGCGACCCTGATGCGGCCCTTTATTGGATGGCTCGAATGCTTGAAGCCGGGGAATATCCGCTTTATATTGCAAGGCGCATGATCCGTTTCGCTTCAGAGGATATCGGGATTGCTGATCCTCAGGCGTTGGTTGTTGCGCAGTCCGCTGTGGAAGCCTTTCGGCTTATCGGTCTTCCTGAAGGTGAACTGGCGCTCGCAGAGGCGGCGGTTTATCTTGCCACAGCGCCCAAGAGCAATTCTCTTTATATTGCTTATGGAAAAGTAAAAAAAGTGATATCAGAGACGGGGTCGCTTTCTGTTCCATTCCATATCCGGAATGCGCCTACTAAGCTCATGAAAACTCTTGGCTACGGGGAGGGATACCAGTATGCGCATGATTTCTCAGACGCATATGCGCCTCAGGAGTATCTCCCTGAAGAAATAAGATGTATGTGTTTCTATGAACCTGCCTAGAGGGGGTATGAAAAAACCGTAAAAGAAAGGGTGGAGAGGTGGAAGAATATAAAACAGAAGACTATGCCTCAAGAGAAGTGCGAGAAGTCTATCCCTACTCGCTAAGAACAGCGATGTATGAAAGTCCATCTGGGAACATATTCGACTCGAACATGTTTTCTGCATATGTCCCGGCAGAGCTTTCTGTACCAAGGATTGAAGACCCTCGTAAAGTTCAAGCGTTACTTGACGGGCAGGAACGTCATCCTGCTTATATAAGATCCGCGCAGATAAACCAGGTATTTAACTATATTGGATTTATTAAAAGATCAGAAAATCAGCGCTACAGAGAATATCTTCCCTCTCTTTTTCAGGTATTAAGTCAGTTTTTGAAAGTCCTGGAGGAGATTGTATACACCATGGATATGGCCATTCCCAATGAGGTGTATCAGGAACAAAAAAAGGGGCTGGAGAATTTTATCGCATCATATCAAGGCCGATTTCACCATGAGATAGAGTGGATTGAAAAGATATGGAAACAGCAGAAACTCTACCTTGAACAGATAGATATGCTGGTTGAGACGCTTAGTGTGCGACGTCAGCTTTTTGATTTTAGCGATAGTTCGCTATATTCCGCTGTAGTCGGATTGTGCAAAAAGCGGTTTGAGGTGAGGTCTGTACCAGGTTTTTCAGATATTGATATCAAACTTGTTGCAAACTGCTGTGTAAAAGCGGCTATGGATGGGGTATCAAAAACTATCTGGTCAGGAGATATTGATATTGTAAGGATATTGAGAATTATTTATGAAGATCCTAAGGTTTCGACAGAATTTCCTCAAATATATCTACGCGCAAGCTATGATCCGTTTCATTATAAGCAAATGTTTCCTTGAGGGCTGTAACTATTCAGGTGGATAGTCTAAAGACTGAAGGTTTTTAATGGCAATTTCATTTAAGGTACTTTTAGAATCCAAGGATAACGCCTCACGGCTTGGCGTGCTCTCGACCCCCCATGGCGAGGTGGAGACACCTGTTTTTATGGTTGTAGGCACATACGGCACAGTGAAGGCAATGACCCCTGAAGAGTTGGCTGAAGCTGGAGTTTCTATCGTTTTAGCAAATACTTACCACTTATATTTAAGGCCTGGTCACAACATTATTGCAAAGTGCGGCGGTTTGCATAAGTTCATGAATTGGCCAGGCCCGATCCTTACAGACAGCGGCGGGTTCCAGGTATTTAGCCTTGCCAAGTTGAGGAAGCTTACTGATGAAGGGGTGATATTTCAATCACATATAGATGGATCACGGCATCTGCTGACACCTGAAAAGGCGGTGGAAATTCAGGAGACGCTAGGTTCTGATATTATGATGTGCCTGGATGAATGTACGCCTTATCCTGCCACATGGGAATACGCAAAAAAATCGCTTGAACTTACAAGCATCTGGGCGCAGCGTTCCCAATTAGCAAAACGATCTTCAAGCGCGCTTTTTGCGATTGTACAGGGCGGAATGTACAAAGATCTAAGGAAAGAGTCTGCTGAACAGCTTCTCAGACTTGGCTTTCCAGGGTATGCGATTGGCGGCTTAAGCGTTGGAGAGCCGCAAAACCTAATGTATGAAACAGCGGAGCATACGCTCTCTTTGCTTCCCAAAGAGCTTCCCAGATATGCCATGGGTATTGGAATGCCGGAGAACCTGATTGATCTGGTTGCTATGGGAGTTGATATGTTCGACTGTGTTGTGCCAACTCGTAATGCGCGCAACGGCCAACTTTTTACAACAACGCATGGGGTGATAACCATAAGAAACGCTTGCTATAAGGATGACAAAGAGCCTTTGGACGCAGGATGTAGTTGTTATACATGCTGTAACTATTCAAGGGCTTATCTCAGGCATCTCTATATGGCGCGCGAGATACTATCGTGCCGTCTCAACACTATCCATAATATCCATTTTTTTATGGAGTTAATGCGGACAATAAGGCGCGCTGTGCGTGAAGGAAAACTGCTTGAGCTTAAAAAACAAGTGGTTGCTGTGAATAAGGCTGAAGATTGATAGACTAAAAGGAGATAAATCCCTATAACCCTTCAGCCTATAGGTCTTCAGCCTATATTATTCACCTGATTTTGCTGGCACTGTCTCTTTTGTGGTGGTAGTGGTATTGGCAGTAGCAGAGTCCTGTTTTTTTGCCTTTGCTGGTTTGTCTGAGGATGAAGATTTATTGGCATAATCAGTCACATACCAGCCACTTCCTTTAAGATGAAAGGTGGATTGAGAGATCACCTTATGGACATCCCCCTTACAAGCTTTGCAAGTGGTAAGCGGTTTATCTGAAATTTTTTGCCATACTTCTTCCACAGCCCCGCATTTTTTGCACTCATATTCATATATTGGCATATATTTTTTCCTCCTTAGCAAATCTAGATAAAATATAATAAGGTTTCGTCTATTGTCAAGAATAGCTTATTTCCCAAAATAATGGAAGTTAGAAAATTACGATTTTATTTTTAGACGATTCTACAACCTGTCCGATGATCTTTGCTGTTTTAATCCCGCGTGTTTCGAGTTTATCAAATAAGGTAGCGACCTTATTCTCTGGCACGGCCATGATAAGTCCTCCTGAGGTCTGGGGGTCATAGATCAAGTCCATAAGCCAGAGTGGAGGATGTTTTCCTTTTATCTCTACATGTTTTTGATAAAAAGACCTGTTTGCATGACAGCCAGCAGGTATAAGACCCATAGACGCATACTCTTTTGCAGCCGGGAAATAGGGGATACTTGTTGCTTCAAGGGAAAAACCGCCGTCTGAGCCGTTGAGCATACCAACAAGGTGGCCTATAAGTCCGAAGCCGGTTACATCAGTGCATGCATTAACACCGACTTCCTGCATGACTTCTGAGGCGTTCTTGTTTAATGCGATCATAGATTCAACAATCTCTTTTTGTGCTTCAATTGAGGCGGTTTTTCCCTTGGCGGCAGTAGCAATGATCCCAGTGCCTATTGGTTTTGTAAGGACAAGCCTGTCTCCTGTTTTTGCGCCCCGGTTTTTTACCACTCTGGACGGGTGCACAAGTCCGGTTACTGAAAATCCGTATTTTATTTCCTGATCATCTATGCTGTGGCCGCCTATAAGGAGTGTATGCGCTTCATTAAGTTTGTCGATTCCACCCGCGATGATATCTTTTAATATCTCTTTGTCGAGCTTTCCTATAGGGAACCCCACAATACTCATAGCGGTCAAAGGAGATCCTCCCATCGCATATATGTCGCTTAAGGCGTTAGCTGCCGCGATTTGTCCAAATTCATATGGGTTGTCAACGATAGGGGTGAAAAAGTCGAGCGTCTGAACCAGCGCAATGTCATCAGTGAGCTGAAAGACTCCGGCGTCGTCTGGCTGCTCAAGTCCAACAATGAGCCTGGGGTCTTTTATGGGCGGCAGACAACAGAGTATAGAGTCCAAGTCACGTGGACTCAATTTTGCCGCTCAGCCAGCGGCAGTTGCATATGCCGTGAGGCAGATGTTTTTTACGTTTACCATGAAAATACCATTTACTCTCACAAAGGCACAGAGATCACTAAGATTTTATTTGATTTTTGCTTTGTGTGCTTTGTGTCTCTGTGAGAGACATTTTTTATATTTTATTTTTCCCATGAAAACCCTTCCTTCCAGCATGGAAAGATGGAATTCTTTTGAAAGACAGGGTCTAAAGAAAGATCGTACAGGCAAGACTCTACCGCCCTTTGGGATTCTTATCATGGTTGATCATATCTCCGATCTGATCTGCACCGCAGTAGCATAAACCGGCTGAACCATAATACAGGAAAAAAATCTTGACATTATAACGGTTACTCATTAACTGAAATAGAATCTGTAAGTTTTTATTGATTAACTAGTGTCTGAACGGAAACCTCCAATGTGGTTCGAGGTCAAGAAAGATTAGTCGTCGTCCGACTTGATCGGACGATCCAGAATATTGATTAATACCTGGTTTGCCCGATTAAGTCGGGCAATGACTACACTGTGTTTGATTGAGTATTTTGAGGATTTTAAAATCCGAGCCTGACGTAGAGATTGAGCCAAAGGGGAGGTTTTCGTTCAGGCACTAACTAGTAAAAAGTCCAAGTCAGAGCTATTTCTTTAAAATTCTGATATTTTCAGCAAGAGGCTCATGCGCAAAATTATAGTATACGACACCACACTTAGGGACGGAAGTCAGGGCGAAAAGATAAACTTTTCTGTCCTGGATAAAATCCGTGTAACCCAGAAACTTGACCAGTTAGGCGTGCATTATATTGAAGGCGGATGGCCGGGGTCTAATCCAAAAGATGTCGAGTTTTTTCAGCAAGCGCAAGGCATTGAGCTTGAGACCGCACGGATAACCGCATTTGGAAGCACACGCAGGCCCAAAATCCATCCTAAAGACGATCCTAACATTAAGGCGCTTGTTTCGTCTGGCGCAAAGGTGGTTACAATATTTGGAAAGACCTGGGATTTGCATGTCAAAAAGGTCATGTCAAACACCATGAAAGAAAACCTGGCCATGATCTCTGACTCGGTCTTGTTTCTTTGTTCACATGGGCTGGAAGTGCTTTATGACGCCGAGCATTTTTTTGACGGGTATAAAAGCAATTCTGAGTATGCGATACAAACGCTTGAGGCCGCTGTAAAAGCAGGGGCAAAGGCGATAGTCTTGTGCGATACTAATGGCGGAATGCTCCAATTTGAAGTTTCTGAAATTATGGAGCAGGTTGTGCCTCATATCCCTGTTGCTATCGGCATCCACACCCACAACGACGGAGGGCTTGCTGTTGCAAATACCCTTGCCGCAGTCATGGCCGGAGCGGTCATGGTGCAAGGCACGATCAACGGATTTGGAGAGCGGTGCGGAAATGCTGATTTAACCACTATCATCCCAAACCTTCAGCTTAAAATGGGGCTTGATTGCATACCTTCGGAAAATATCCGCCATCTTACAGAGATATCAAGGTATATAAGCGAGATCGCCAACGTCCCGCCGTTTCATGGCCGGCCGTTTGTGGGAAAGAGCGCGTTTGCCCATAAGGGGGGTGTGCATGTGGCCGCTGTTATGAAAACCCCCAAGGCATATGAGCATATTGATCCTGAAATAGTGGGGAATAACAGGCGCGTGCTTGTCTCAGACCTTTCAGGTAAGAGCAATGTGGCGTATAAGGCAAAGGAATTTGGAATAGAGCTGGGGAATGACGAGTCCCACACAAAAAAAATCGTAGAAGAAGTAAAGCGATTGGAATATGAAGGTTATCAGTTCGAAGCAGCGGAGGCGTCCTTTGAGCTTTTAACAAAAAAACTGGCAGGACAGTTTGACCCGCCGTTTAAACTGGAATCGTTCAGGGTAATGACTGAAAAAAATAAGGATCTGCCAAGCAAGGCTTACGCAACAATAAAAATATCAGTTGGCGATGAGGAAGAGATTACTGCGGCAGAGGGAAACGGCCCGGTAAACGCCCTTGACAACGCGCTCAGAAAAGCATTGAATAAATTCTACAGAACCGGTCTTGAAAATATGCGCCTTGTAGATTTCAAGGTGCGCGTTATTGACGGCAGAGATGCGACTGCCGCAAAGGTGCGAGTCTTTATCGAGTCAAGGGATAAGGGCGTCACATGGAGCACTGTGGGGGTCGCGGAGGACGTGCTTTTAGCAAGCTGGGAGGCGCTGGTAGATAGTTTTGTCTACAGGCTTTGCAATACATGGAAGGGAGAATCACAAAAGAGTGAAGAGCGACAGTGTAAAAGCAGGGATTGAGCGGGCGCCCCACCGGTCGTTGTTTAAGGCAATGGGGTATTGCAACGCCGAGCTTAAACGGCCACTTATAGGTATAGCAAACTCAGCCAATCAAATCATACCCGGTCATGTCCACCTAAATAGCATTACCGAGGCGGTAAAGGCAGGAGTTTATATGGCCGGAGGAACGCCTATAGAGTTCGGAACAATCGGTGTTTGCGATGGAATAGCCATGAACCATATAGGGATGAAGTATTCTCTTGGAAGCAGGGAGCTAATCGCTGACTCCATAGAGATCATGGCAACAGCACACGCGTTTGACGCGCTTGTAATGGTTACAAACTGCGACAAGATAGTCCCTGGCATGTTGATGGCTGCGGCCCGGCTTGATATTCCCACAGTAGTGGTAAGCGGAGGACCCATGCTGACAGGACGGCTGGGGGATAAGGAGATTGATCTGATAAGCGTGTTTGAAGGGGTAGGGGCTGTTAAGTCAGGCAAAATGACTGAGCAGGCGCTTTCAGAGATAGAGGATTCCGCATGTCCAACTTGCGGGTCGTGCGCCGGTATGTTTACCGCTAACTCCATGAATTGTCTGACAGAGGCAATAGGCATGGGGCTGCCAGGAAACGGCACAATACCTGCTGTTATGGCTGGTCGTATAAGGCTTGCAAAAGAGGCTGGCATGGCAATTATGGAGCTTCTAAAAAAAGGGGTGACTCCGCGAAAAATACTCACAAGGGAGGCCTTTCATAATGCGCTTACTGTTGACATGGCGCTGGGATGCTCTACAAACACGGTACTTCACATAACCGCTATTGCCAAAGAGGCGGGAATTAATATAGACTTAAATCTAATAAATGAGATCAGCAAAAAAACCCCGCATATATGTTCATTAAGCCCTGGCGGACGCCATCATTTGGAAGACCTTGACAGGGCGGGCGGGGTGTACGCGGTTATAGACGAGCTTGCAAAAAAAGGGCTTATAAATACTGGGTGCATGACTGTAACCGGCAAGACCATAGATGAAAACAAAACAGGCCGGACAGTAAAAGATCAAACTGTTATACGATCAACTGACGACCCATATCATAAGGAAGGGGGGCTTGCGGTTCTTTTTGGAAACCTTGCGCCAGCAGGCTGTGTTGTAAAACAATCAGCGGTTGATCCAAAAATGCTTTCCCACCGTGGGCATGCCAGGGTCTTTGACAGTGAGGAAGAGGCTGTAGCCGCGATTATGGGTAATGGAATAAAAAAAGGGGACGTGGTGGTGATCCGCTACGAAGGCCCAAAAGGCGGCCCTGGTATGCGGGAGATGCTCACGCCAACCTCTGCAATAGCAGGGATGGGACTTGGCGCTGATGTTGCGCTTATCACAGACGGCCGTTTTTCAGGCGGAACCAGGGGCGCGTGTGTGGGACATATATCCCCTGAAGCAATGGAAGCAGGGCCGATTGCGATTGTAAAAGAAGGAGATTTAATCTCCATAAATATTCCTGAAAAATCTATAATGCTTGAGATGTCAGCAAATGAGATCGACAAGCGGCTTGCTGAATGGAAGCCGCCTATGCCGAAGATTTCCACCGGGTATATGGCCCGGTATGCTCAAATGGTGACTTCGGCTGCGACAGGAGCTGTTTTAAAGGATACGGCTTCGTAAAACTTTTTGCAAAGCCGTTAGACTTACGAGTTTATCTATAAGGAGGTGGGTAGCTATTAAACTTACAGGCGCACAAATTCTATTAGAGGTTTTAAAGGAAGAAGGGGTTGATACTATCTTCGGTTATCCAGGTGGTGCGGTTATCGATATATTCGATGAATTGTACAAGTCTGATATCCGGTTTTTTCTGGTACGGCATGAACAAGCAGCGGTACATGCGGCTGACGGCTATGCCCGAGCCTCTCAGAAGGTTGGGGTATGCCTGGTGACATCAGGGCCTGGGGCTACGAATACAGTAAGCGGCATTGCGTCCGCATATATGGATTCGATCCCTGTCGTGATTTTCACCGGCCAGGTACCTACATCTCTTATTGGAAACGACGCGTTTCAAGAGGTGGATATCGTTGGGATCACAAGGCCGTGCACAAAACACAACTACCTGGTTAAGGATGTTGACAAGCTCGGTCAGATCGTGAGAGAGGCATTTTATCTCGCCCGTTCAGGCAGGCCAGGCCCGGTGCTGATCGACCTTCCAAAGGATATTGTTCAGGCAAAAACAACCTTTGAGATGCCATCCGCTCCGGATATGAAATCATACCGCCCCACTATTGAACCGCACAAGCAGCAGCTTGAAAGGGCCATCAAACTGATGCTTAATGCCCGCAAGCCAGTTGTCTTTGCAGGCGGCGGAGTTGTGCTTGCGCAAGCGCACGAAGAACTCTTTTGCCTGGCGGAACGGCTTAAAATTCCTGTGACAGGATCGCTTATGGGACTTGGCGCGTTTCCAGGCACGCATCCGTTATGGCTCGGCATGCTTGGCATGCACGGGACATACAGGGCAAACATGTCTGTGGGAGAGTGCGATCTTTTAATAGGCATAGGGGTTCGATTTGATGATAGAGTTACAGGAAGGCTTGACGCCTTTGCAAGAAACGCAAAGATTATTCATATTGATATTGATCCAACGTCTATCCAGAAAAATATCCCTGTGACTATACCTATAGTAGGAGATTGCAAGATATCCCTTAAAAGGCTAAACAAGCTTCTTGAAAAAGAGGATATTAGCGAGGCTATTAGCCATAGGGACATCTGGCTTAACCAACTGGAAGAATGGAAGACAGCCCAGCCG
>JAZDIE010000169.1:0-2042 GCA_043805295.1 Pseudomonadota bacterium | reverse complement strand
CCAACTCCTTGCGCGCAATAACTACAGAAACAGGCAGAGTGGTCTCTTCTTTAGCTCTATTCAGCAGCCTCGGTCCAATCTCTTTTGGACAGTCATCATCAGCGTCTAAAATGACTAATATGGCGCCCACATCCTTTCGGTCAAAGAGACCAAC
Source organism: Pseudomonadota bacterium (assembly GCA_043805295.1). GTDB lineage: Bacteria > Desulfobacterota > Desulfobacteria > Desulfobacterales. Next base: position 1,888 of record JAZDIE010000169.1, on the reverse strand, counting down.
CTTTATCGCTCGTTCTAATTCACCTTCTTTTACAACTTTATAACGTTTAACTCTAAAGGCGCGCACGACGTTTATATTAAACGCTTGTTTTTGTTCAAGAACGCACGAATAAGTATAGGAACCGATTCCGCATCGGATTGACCTTCGACAATGGGCAGGATGTTCATCTTTAGTTTTTTATATCAAAGGTAATTTGGTCTGTTGATTCTTTTGCCAAAGGTCCATATCCGGCGCCAATTCGCCGCTGCGGTGTAAATCGCCCAAAGAAAATAATTTCTCTCGCACCGCGCGTTTATTAGCTTCCGACAGCGGCGCAATGATCGTGTTATTCCGGTCGCTGGAAACGCTCATTACATCGTCCTGCTGGAGATTTTTATAATCAAGTATTTCTGGACTATGGGTGGTTAGCAACACCTGTTTTTCTTCGGAAGTGCTTTTAAGGACTTCAACTAATAACTCGGCTACGGCCGGATGAACGGTGGCTTCGGGTTCTTCCATAGCTATAACTGAATGAATCCCCGGTTGAAAACAAGCCAAAAGAATTCCCAATACTCTTAGCGTTCCATCGGACATGCTTAAAGCGTCAAAATTCCAGGGATCTGTTGATCCAACATTCTGTTTGAAAGTTATTGTTTCATATTTGCCCAGGGATTTTCGGCTTACTTCTTGTATCCCCTTTACAACTTTTGAAAGAAGACGGCAAACCTGCATATAGCCGCTATCATCGTCACCCCCGCGCTCACTCTCATATAAAAGCCGCTTTAATACTGCGGCGGCATTATGTCCGTCTTTCTCTAAGTATTTGCCGGCATCAGCTTCCTGCAATTTTTTTAATTCCTGGGGAGCGAGGGAATAAAACCGCATGGAGGTTAAAAAATTATAGACGGTGCGATAAGGCTCTATGGATGAAGCTACAGGTAAGGCTAAACGATCGCTTAGGATAGCGGGTCTCAAACCTGATATTTCCTTAATAAACTCACCATTTGCGATTTCAAATCCCTCCTCATACTCATCCAAACCTTTGCGAATGGAACATTTCTCGTATAGTATCCTGTAGAGTTCTCCTTTCTTTGATTTTATAGTAAACTGATAAACAGCTTCACTTTCACCATCAAGCAGAATCTTAGCCCCTATGGTGATATCGGTAGGATGGCTGATTGAGTTGCGGCGAACAGCGGCAAGTCCGCCTCTTAGACTCAATGCAGATTCAACGGAAGTCGTCAAGGAATCTTTGACGAACTCCAAGGAATCAAATAGATTACTTTTTCCAGACCCGTTAGGACCGACAAATATCAAGAAAGGCCGCATGTCCACAACCGCTTTACCGATACTTTTATAGTTTTTAATTACCACCCTGGAAATGTGTGGTATCATGTGAGACTCCATATATCTGGGAGTTTGGTTTGCATAACCGTTGATGACTCGGCTTGAAATCTGCCCCGTAAACAAATCGGGATATAATTTGTAGGAACCTTGACCCGATTTGTTGAAAATCAAGGCAAACAACGGTTATAATAATTATAATATAACATCCTTAAGTGATTTTGACAACCATCAAAGGGTTATACCATTTTATGGCCTGAACGAGGACAGCAAGTGAAAAACATAACGATAGATCCGCCTTAATTCCTTGACTTTAATCTAAACCCGCATTAATTTTGTGAAATAAATAACATTATGTGCATAGCTGAAGCTGTAACCCTGCGCTTACACCCGAATCAATGGCTTTACATCGGGCTTAACTCAGTGTTCCAACGCATGCCTAACCTTACCCGCGAGGGATGAACGCATGTCCTCATCGCCGCCTGAAAAACTTGATTGGCGGGCACGGAGACCCGCCCCACCAGAGCCTAAAGCCCAAAGCCCAGAGCCTAAAGCCCAAAGCCCA
>JAZDIE010000168.1:0-3028 GCA_043805295.1 Pseudomonadota bacterium | reverse complement strand
TCCGGCGTTTCGGGTTTATTGAATATCAGATTAGCCAAGTTAAAGGGCGCAGAGGTTATAGCAACCGATATAGATACGTACAGGCTAGAAAAAGCAAAAGAGGCCGGCGCAGACAAGGTAATAGACGCGCGCGAAAAACTTTCGCTTAAGGCAGATAGAGTAATAATCTGCACAGGCGCTTTCACGGCTGTAGGGCAGGCATTTGATTGCATAGACAGAAAGGGTATTATCCAGTTTTTTGCAATTCCAAACAAAAACATTGAAATCCCTATTGAGGATTTCTGGAGAAATGAAATAACAGTTACATCTTCTTATGGCGCAGCCCCTGCTGATTTACAAAAGGCCCTGGATCTGATAAAAAGTAAAGAAATAAATGTTAGAGACATGATAACTCATATCCTGCCATTAGATAAAATTCAGGAGGGTTTTAAGATTGTTTCAGAGGCTAAAAACTCTTTAAAAGTTGTTTTAACGCCTTAATGACATAAACCAAGACATAAACTAAGACGCTTTATGAAACTCATTGCAAAATATAGAGATAAAAATAAACTTTTAGGGCTGAAAGGTAATTTATTCAACAAGATCCCCAAACATGTTAAGAAAGAGATCTTCGAGGTGTTGGTCAAGCGGCCGGGGTTGAGCATTAAGCGGATATTGACGCAAGGCCAGACCACGAATTGGCTCAAGCAAGATACAGATGAGTGGGTGGTGTTACTTGCGGGAAGCGCTAAGTTGTTGTTTGAGGATGGGGCTCGCCAGGTGAGTATGAAGCCAGGGGATTATGCACAAATACCGGCAGGGTGCAGGCACAGGGTGAGCTGGACGGATCCCAGGCAAAAGTCAGTGTGGCTGGCAGTGCATTACAAAAAGTAGTAACTATGTTCAATTTGCTCATAATGTTGGCTGTTGGGATGTCGTTGGCCGTGGGGCTTGTTGTGTTTTTAAAGCCGGAGGCGGTTATAGAGTTTCAGCGCAGGTTTTATGAGAAGATCAATTGGCGCGTTGAGCCTATCTCAATGCCAAAAGAGATCAGGAATACAAAGATAATGGGGCTGTTTTTGGTCGTTATTGCGCTGGCTGTAGTTGTTTATATATTCAAAGAAAGTGTCATAAAATGGAAGTAAAGATTGTCCGCAGTGGGAGGCGTAAACGTACTGTCAGCGCGCGCGTTGTCAATGATACGCTTTTGGTCCGGGCTCCTTTGGCGATTTCAGGGGAACGCCTGGAAAAGATCATTGCTAATTTTAAGTCAAGATTTGAAAGAAAAGAAGATCTCGCACAGATAGCCGCCTGGCTGAATAAGAAATATTTCAATAATCAGTTGAAGATCAATTCCGTAGAATACGTCGCCAATCAGAAGAGCAGGTTAGGCTGTTGCAACTATCACAAAGCCAATATCCGTATATCGCACAGGATAGGTGCTATGCCGGCATGGGTCAGGGACTACGTGTTGATCCACGAAATGTCGCATTTGATAGAGCCCAACCACAGCAAGGCCTTTTGGAATATAGTTTCGCGCTACAGGTTAGCCGAAAGAGCAAGGGGTTTTATTATGGCAGCCGGCCTTGGTTTATCCGGGGCATAAAGAAATAGAAAAATAGATCGTATTTACAGAAATTGTGGGATTTCCTACATGGAACCCTCGCTCACAAGGCGGGGTTTTTCTTTTTAGGGCCTTGACTATACAACTAAATGGTTGTATACTTTAATTGGCCAAAGGAAAGAGTTATGGCTGTAACAACGTATTATTTTTGTACTTCTTCCGGAAGGTCACCTGTAAAAGAGTTTGTTAGTTCTTTAGATGGAAGTACCCGTAGAAGATTCTACGCAACCAAAGAGTTGCTTGAGGAGTTTGGCCATAGATTATCATAATTTACTAATGGTTTTATTAAGAAAACAAAAAAGACGCCGTTACGCGAGAAGCGTGTGGCGATAGAGAGAAGGAAGGCCTATTATGAAACTCATAAGAGTCGATGATCATCTCAAAGAAGAGTTAAAGGATCCTTATTTCAGGGAGTTGTATGAGCTTGAAATTCAGAAAACAGGTATCATCAAACATATTCTTAATTATCGTATTAAGTATAACCTTAATCAGGAAGATCTGGCCAAGAAGGCCGGCGTCACTCAACAGCATATTTCCAAGATAGAGAACGGCGATTTTAGCAATATTATGACGCTTGAAAAGATACTGCTTTTTATCGGCCTAACGATCAAACTGCAAGTAGTGCCTCTATGCCGCCACAAACATACCCATAAGTTACAGGCAGCGTAATAAACCAATATTAATAACTTTAATTCAGTATGTGCAAAAATGGAACATACTGAAAACTAGTGGTATAATTATACGATTATGTTAAATAATATATTAGAAAGATTCGCGAGAATGTCGGTGGTGTGGGTGGTGCTGACGGCTGGCGTGCTGGTATGCGGATGCGCGGATGCTGAAAGGGATCGCCTAAAGCAGGAAAAAATACGCCTTGTTGCCCAGGAAGAGGCAAGGATCAAGAAGCGCATCGCTTCTTCCATTCAGCAGGCGATTACTCCGATGGACCCGAAGGTCAGGGCATTCGCCCTCAGGATGGTCGGCCTTTTCCCAGGTGAGTATAATTTTGGGCAAGTCTGTGTTGTCTGGGATTACATGAAGAAAAATTGGCGTTATGTCAGTGATCCGCGGGCCTTTGATTATTTTGCGCCTGCTTTTGAAAGTATTGACGCGGGCTTAAGCGGCGATTGTGATGATTTCGCGATCCTTATGGCATCGTGCATAGAAGCTATAGGCGGCAATGCCAGGATAGTACTCTCTTACAATAAGACAACAGCCCACGCGTATTGCGAAGTTTTCGCTTCTGACAGCCCAGAGCAGATCCAAAAGCTTGCCAGTGAAGCATCGGATCTAGGCGCCAAAAGTATCTATTTTCACAGGGATAGGCAGGGATATTGGTTGAATCTGGATTATTCCTCTGATTACCCCGGAGGCCCTTTTCCTCATTCTGTTTTTGAGATAGTCGTCTATCCTGACGGCCAATGG
>JAZDIE010000167.1:0-3010 GCA_043805295.1 Pseudomonadota bacterium | reverse complement strand
CATATACCCTAAGTTGCTCACTTTCATACATCAGATCCAGCATTTCGAACGTGTTTAAATCAGTAACCTCATATGGATCATCAAACGGTAAAATAGGAGCTAACATATTAAGCAAAATATCAAAATTTTCCCAAGTCCAGAAATCAGTGAAAAACAACTCTGTAAATTTGGCATATCGAGAAACCTTATCATCATACGGCTCAGCAAAAAAAGCAGCTATATCCAACATCTTATTTGCATCTTTTTCTGAATATCTTCTGACTTTATCAGCCGTCTTTTTAGGATCCCAACAGTTATTTACCAGACACGTGTTATCTTCAAAAATATACCCCCAACCCCAGTCGGAAAACATATGGGTATCCTGATAACCATACCTGTCCAACCCCAGATCCAATTGATACATCATTGACGGCTCGATATCTCCCCAGACACATGGCTGCACTATATAGCCGGGACGCATTGCTTCATGGGCACACCGTCCTCCTCCGGACTCTTCCCGAGCTTCTACAATGGCCACCTTTAAGCCCGCCTTCTGCAGGTAACAACCGCAAACCAGTCCCGATACACCGCTGCCGATAATGACAACGTCAAAGTCTTCTTGTTTTCCCATATTTATTCACTCCTCCCTTTTGATTTTAGCACATCCCTATCAACACCTTTGATGACCGTTGATCCGAAATTGTCGTCTCGGTTCGCTTTAAAAGGTATCTCGTCACCGTATAAACCTTACGATTGACAAATATGTTTTCCTGATACAGAATACAGAAAATTTTGAAAGTTTTATTCAGTTCCCTATCAAGATTGATGTTTGAGTATATTATGCATGGCCCCTTTACCACGAAAAAAAACTGCGCCTGAAAACACCAAGCTCTACGAATCTCTTGGGTCTCTGATCAAAGATTATCGGCAATGGCGGAAGTTGAGCCAGGAGGCACTTGCAGAATTGATCGGCATCAGTGTCCGGGAATTGCAGAATTGGGAAGCGGATCGCCACGGCGCCCGGATTGGGAACCTGCACGACCTTTCTGAGGTGACCGGGATCCCGATGCAGATATGCGTAGCCCTTACTGCCGCGCAGCCCCTCTGGTATTCATTGAGGAATAGGCGTTTTGCCTATTCCTCTATCGATGAAGCGTTGTTTTCTTCTCGGGAATTATTGAGAAACCCTAAACTGTCCGACGATGGGGTCATAACAAAATATACCGCAATTACAACCGACAAGCACATTAGCATGATCCTTTCCTGTCATGGCGATATTTACGGAACAAAGATATTTCTTGGCGTGGATGTAATTAAAGCAGCTATCTTTATTCTGCCTGACTTCAATCGGATAGCCTTCGATTCTTGGGGCCATTATGTGGGGCACCAGGTCTGCTTGCCCATTACAATGGATACATATGAACAGATCAAGAAAAAAAAGACCTTCGAAGGCAATTTGACAATTAAAGAAATCAGCAACATTGTTGCCCAACAGGAAGGGGTTTTCTACTTCTACTCCATATTCATGGCCAATACAAGCGTAGCACAATCAATCCTCATCAATAATCACCGCGGCCTGGCAAAAATTAAACACAAAAAAAAATACTTGGTCGCCCGCGTTGCCGCCACTATAGAAGGTAAAGAGATATCTGATAGTTTCGGTATGAAGCTGGTATTCTGTGAAAAATCGGAACAGAAAGATATGCAGACGGAAATTGTGCCTGCCTTGTATGAGATCGGGTTGGATGCCTTAGAGAGACGCGCCCTAAGGCTTTTCCCTTTAGTTGGAGAACATCAGCAAGAAAGGAAGGCTGATGCAACCAAACGGGAAGGCTTACTGGCCCTTTCGGCTCTAAAACCGAAAAATGTTCATGGCCTGCGTAAAAAAATTATTGCCGCAAATAGAACCGCATGCTTTCCGTTAAGCGTTGATGATTCGTTAAGCGTTGATAAAAAAGAGACCCAGGAAGAGCTAAAGACTCAAACATATAAATATGGGTTTAAGAAGGAGGCCTGCCCTAATCCAAATTGTGCTCTCAATGGTAAAATAAAGAAAGACAACATCGTTTCCAATGGCACATACCGGACAAAAGAAGGAACCCTTTCCCACCGTTTTCTTTGCAAGGAATGCGGCGAATCTTTCTGCAGCAGAGCGGGCAGTTTATTTTATGGCTTGCGTTCCCCGGAAGAAGAGGTCCTGATGTCCCTCAAACTTTTGGCCAAGGGAATGCCGTCGCTAAGCGTGTCCAAGGCCTTGGGGGTCAGGCATGACACAGTTCAGCGCTGGCTTGCGGTTGCTGCCGAACAGAATGGTAAAATAGACGCCATGCTCAAGGAAAAGCTGAATGTCTCGCAGCATGAATTGGATGCTTTATGGTTTTTTGTCAAAAGTAATTCCCTTCGCCCTGGGACGAGGCTTCGCAAGGGGCGGGCAGGGTGTTGATTCTCAGTTTTAAAGTTATCACAATCGATATACGGGGCAACGGCGAAAGCGACAAACCGGCAGACCCGACTTATTATACAACAGAAAAGCATTGCCAAGATATCCTGACTGTCGCCGCTGCCTGCGGCTTCGAGCGCTTTACAATCTGGGGCTATTCCTATGGAAGAAATATCGGACGCTATTTGGCCGCCCAATCCCCCTGCGTGAGTAAGCTTGTTATGGGCGGCTTTACCTTTGGGCCGGGGGCTTCAGGTCCTTTCCGCCGATTTATTGCCAATTTCCGCGACCACTGGTTGCCTATTCTCCAAGCGCAGGCTGATAAAACTTTGGATGTTCAAGCGCTGTCCGCCAAAGATCAAGACTGCCTTCAACGCGGCGAGATAACGGTCATCTTAGCGTGGCTTAGCGCCATCCTGGACTGGTCAGCGGTCGAGCCAGGCGATTTACTCTGTCCTACGCTCTGGCTTTCCGGTACAAGAAATGACGATGTGATGACCGATATGAAGGAATATGAAGCAATTCTTGAAGCAACGAACGTTAGGACGCAGGTTATAGAATGGTTTGGATCACTGGCAAGAATTCACAGAG
>JAZDIE010000166.1:0-5372 GCA_043805295.1 Pseudomonadota bacterium | reverse complement strand
GGACGATCCAGAATATTGATTAATACCTGGTTTGCCCGATCAAGTCGGGCAATGACTACACTGTGTTTGATTGAGTATTTTGAGGATTTTAAAATCCGAGCCTGACGTAGAGATTGAGCCAAAGGGGAGGTTTTCGTTCAGACACTAATTAAGCAAATATTTCACTTGAATCATATTGTTCAAATTGATCAATTGCGTAGACTGATGGACGATGTCACATGCCCTTCAGTCTACAGCCTTTAGTCTTCAGTCTTTTTTAGAGGGAGATAAGCCAACATGACGACCGATATTACCGCTGAAGACCAGGAAATGCTCCAGGGATTTGTTGCTGAATGTCGTGAATGGGTGGAGGAATGCGAACACCGGCTTATTGAATGCCGGGAAAATATGGAGGAGTCAGACGGCATTGATGATGAATTCATCAACAGTATGTTTCGAATGCTTCACTCCATGAAGGGAACCGGCGCATTCCTTCATCTTAACAATGTCTCTACAGTGGCACATGCGGCGGAAACATGTCTGGATATTTTCAGGGAGGGAAAGGCTCAATTTAAGAAACGGCATACAGATTTATTTTCCAGCCATTCACCCAGGCAGATGACTCCAACATCCGTAAGTATGGCGGCGCAGGGCTGGGTCTGGCCATTTCAAAACAACTGGTCGAGGCTATGGGCGGAGAGATTGGCGTGAAGTCAGAAGAGGGGAAGGGATCGGAGTTTTGGTTTACGGTTTCTTTTCTCAAGCAGTCTGGTCAGGAAGCGAAAGGGATCATGTCATCTGATTGGGCAAAGATTGTAATGACCACCGTGTTGGGTGATATAAAAAACGTGCTGACCGCGTTTAAATGCCTTTGTGATGCCTACCTCACCAAACCCATTGACAAGGCAAGGCTGTTTGAAACGCTACGTGGGATTGGTATTGAAAAAATAGATTTATAAGGGTCTTTACTTATTTGTGGCTCTTTTATAGAATATAATATATCAGATGTCGCACTGGTTTTATGGGGCTAAAATCGTCGCAAAAGCAGAGACATGGACATGTCAATTGAAGCAAAAGGGAAAGAGCGCTGTATAGGTATTGATGTGCTTGCCCTGGAAGGCTTTGCTTATGCGGAGGCCATAGTCGATACAGTAAGAGAGTCTTTGGTTGTGTTGAGAGATGACTTGAGAATATGTTCGGCCAATCCCTCCTTCTATCGAGTTTTCAATGTAACATCAGAGCAAACACTTGGGGAGTATATTTATGATCTGGGGAATCGCCAATGGGACATTCCAGAACTCCGGAGGTTGCTTGAGGGAATCCTCCCTCAGAACGAGAAGTTTGACAATTTCGAGGTAGAGCACAAATTTGAAGGTATCGGGGAAAAAATCATGGTGCTGAATGCCCGGCGTCTTCAAGGAGAATGTGGCAAAACACAATTGATTCTTCTGGCTATTGAAGACATAACAGATCGTAAGCAGGCGCAAAAGGAACGGGACAAGCTGTCCGGGGAACTTCAGGATGCTCACGCCAAACTCAGAATACTAAAGGGGTTGCTGCCTATTTGCGCCTCCTGCAAAAAGATACGTGATGACGCCGGTTATTGGACTCAGTTGGAAGCATATATTAGAGATCATTCCGAAGCCGAGTTTAGTCATAGTATTTGCCCTGATTGTGTAAAAAAGCTCTATCATACATAAGATCAATCTCCCCCATCAAGACACATCTGACAGATTCATCGCTGCTACATATTAGCGGACAAGGGTAATGTCTGCTGTTAAGGATTTAAAAAATGCAGACCCCAAAGGACATAAAAGATTTTACAGAGCAGGCTCTTATTGAAGAATTTAAAAAACGAGGGATCGAGCCGTATCGCGCCAGCCAGATACTCCGCTGGATATATCATGACCGTGCCACATCGTTTGAGCAGATGACAAATCTGCCGCTCTCTCTAAGACGGGAGTTTGCAGACGAATTTGTCGTCTCAAGGCTTAGAATAGATAAAATGGAGCGCGGAAACGACGGGACTTGTAAATACCTGTTTGGGCTTGAAGATGGAATCGCTGTGGAGAGCGTGCTGATTCCAGAAAAAGGTCATTGGACATTATGCGTTTCAAGCCAGGCTGGATGCAGCCAGGGGTGTATATTTTGCCTTACAGGAAAAGGGGGATTAAAGAGAAACCTTACATGCGCTGAGATTGTCGGTCAGGTATGGGAAGTGCTGGGCGCTCATGATTTTGATTTGCCCCTTAGAAATATTGTTTTTATGGGTATGGGGGAGCCTCTGGCAAATTATTCCAACCTTATCGACGCGTTAAAAATCATTATGGCAGACTATGGACTAAACTTCTCACGCAGGAAGGTTACCGTATCCACGGCTGGACTTGTCCCCAGGATAGCGCAATTAGGAAAGGACATTACCGTAAACCTTGCAATATCTTTAAACGCGGTGGACAACTTAACAAGGGATTATCTTATGCCTATCAATAAGAAATACCCCATTGAATCACTGATAGACGCATGCAAAGAATTCACGCTGCCTCGCCGCAGAATGATCACTTTTGAGTATGTCCTCCTTGCCGGAATAAACGATTCTCCTTCCGACGCCTTCAGGCTAGCCAAGCTCCTGAGGCCTCTGCGTGCCAAGATAAACCTGATCCCATTTAATCCCTTTCCAGCTAGCGAGTTTAAAAGGCCGCACGAAGATGATGTCCTGACTTTTCAACGGATATTAATTGATAAGTACTATACTGCCATGATACGTTACAGCAAAGGGGGGGATATATCCGCTGCATGTGGACAGCTATCCCAAAAAATAGTATAAAATGGACTTAAACCCACGCTGCCTTGATAAGGTAAAAATACTTATTGAAAAAGGGGTGGATATATCCAATCTCTTTTCTATTGATATAGGCGATGAAGTCTTATGCGAGCGGATATCAGGCAAAGGGGTTAAGATATATCCTGGCTGCCGCATCTATGGAGATAAGACCGTTATTTCCCGTGGAGCGCAAATTGGGGCTGAAGGCCCTGCAACCATTGATAACTGCCAGCTTGGCGCAGACGTTGAGCTTAAGGGAGGGTATTTTAATAAAGCGGTATTTCTGGAAAAGTCAAAAATGGGACTTGGCGCGCATGTGCGGGAAGGGAGCATTCTTGAGGAAGAGTCAACCTGCGGCCATTGCGTAGGCTTAAAGCAGACCATTCTTTTTCCGTTTGTCACGCTTGGAAGTCTGATTAATTTCTGCGATTGTCTCATGGCAGGGGGGACAAGCCGACGAAACCACAGTGAGGTGGGTAGCTCGTATATTCATTTTAATTTTACTCCAGCCGGAGACAAAGCAACCGCATCTCTTATCGGCGAGGTCGCCAGAGGGGTTATGCTTAGGGAACGTCCTATTTTTTTGGGAGGACAGGGTGGAGTTGTCGGGCCGGCCCGCATAGGTTATGGTAATGTAGTGGCTGCTGGCTCTGTGATGCGCGAAGATTGTCTTGATGAAGGTATGTTGATATTCGGTAAATCGTGCCGGAATGGCGCGGTTAAGTTTGCGTCTGGTTTTTGTTCTGCCCCGCGTCGTATATTGGAAAACAATATCTTATATCTGGCAAATCTGACGGCGCTTGAGGAATGGTATAGATCGGTTCGGGTTGATTCTTTTGCCAGAGATGAATTTGAACAAAAGGTCTATGGAGGGGCGCTGGAGAAACTGAATCTGGCGAAATCAGAACGAATAAATCAGTTGAAAAAAGCAGCGTCAAAAATTGTTTTTAATTCTTCTTCAGAGCGTACCTTTCTTGAACAGCTTGATATGTTCGGTGAGTCGTTGGCCTTGCAGGCAAGAGGTATGGAAGAAGATAGAACTTTTTTTCTGGAAGCGTTTAGTAAGCATATCAGGCACGGCATGAATTACATAGAGTCCATCCAGGGGCTACCGGTTGACGTGGTTGAAAAAGGGAGCAAGTGGCTTCAAAGTATTGTTGATAAAATATTCAGGAATTCGGCAGAATTTTTTAAGGAGGATGACAAGTGATAAACAGGCTCTTTGGTACAGACGGCATTAGGGGAGAGGCGAATCGCCCTCCTATGGATGCCATGACTGCTTTTTCCGTTGGTCAGGCACTTACATATATATTAAAAAAACAAGGGCACAAAACTCACATCATAATAGGCAAAGATACCAGAATCTCGGGGTACATGGTTGAAAGCTCTCTTGAGGCAGGGATTACTTCTATGGGCGGAAACCCCTATCTTGTCGGAGTGCTCCCTACGCCTGGAATCTCCTTTATTACGCAGAGCATGAGAGCAGACGCTGGGATAATGGTTTCTGCGTCTCACAACTCCTACCAGGATAACGGCATCAAGATATTTTCCGGGGACGGATATAAGTTGTCTGACGATATGGAAAGAATGATTGAGATGCTTGTGCATGAGGCAAGTCTTCCGGAAAAAGTGCCGTTGCCACGGGAAATGGGGCAGGCAAAGCGTTTAAGCGATGTATTCGGACGCTATATAGTATTTCTCAAGAGTTCATTCCCCCGGAACCTGTCTATGGAAGGGCTAAAAGTTGTTATTGATGCGTCAAACGGCGCTACATATAAGATAGCTCCTGATACGTTTCAGGAACTAGGCGCTTATGTTGAGGTTATCAATAATAAACCAAACGGCATCAATATAAACGAAAAATGTGGATCTCAGCATATTCAAAACCTTGCAAAAAGAGTGATAGATAGAGGAGCATCGGTTGGGCTTGCCTTTGATGGTGATGGCGACCGGCTTATTGCTGTTGATGAGAAAGGTAAAAAGATCACTGGAGATCAGATATTGATAATCTGCTCTAAAATGTTGAAAGAACAGGGGAGGTTGAACAATAACCTTGTAGTAAGCACGGTCATGAGCAATTTAGGACTTCAAATCGCCTGCCGCCGTTTAGGTTTTGTCAATCATTCATCCCAGGTAGGCGACAGGTATGTCCTGGAAGATATGCTGCGGCTTGGCGCGGTTATCGGAGGAGAAGACTCTGGTCATACTATTTTTTTGGATCATCACACCACAGGAGACGGGATACTTACAGGGCTTCAGTTAATTGCGGCAATGATGACATCAGGAAAACCTCTTTCAGAACTTGCTCAACTTATGGACATATATCCTCAAAAACTTGTTAATATAAAGGTGAACAAGAAACCTTTGATTACTACCGTGCCGCAGATTATGGATGCTATCACACAAGCAGAAAAAGATCTGGGCGACGAGGGGCGCGTATTGGTTCGTTATTCAGGGACAAGGGATGTATGCAGGGTAATGGTTGAAGGTCCGACTAATGAACTAACTGAAACAATTTGCGGTCAGATTGCGGATGTTGTAATGGCCGCTCTTGGCTGAGCCGCAAGAGATG
>JAZDIE010000165.1:0-2065 GCA_043805295.1 Pseudomonadota bacterium | reverse complement strand
TAAAATAGGAAGACATAAAGTTTTAATATGGAGCGCCGGATGCTCTACAGGTGAAGAGCCGTATACCCTTGCTATGGTATTATCTGAATTCGCAAAGGCATGCCCTGGTTTTAGCTTTAATATACTCGCTACGGACATATCCACTACTGTTTTAGAAAAGGCTCAGCTTGGGGTCTATGATATAGATAAAATCTCAGCTTTGCCGTTATTATTGCAAAGGCGATATTTTATCAGAGGAAACGACAAAAACAGGTTTTGTGCGCGCGTTATTCCTGAGATCAGGAATAACATACAGTTTCGCAGATTGAACCTATTGGACAAAGAGTACAGGATTAGAAATCAAGTGGATATTATATTCTGCCGCAATGTTTTCATATACTTCAACAGGGTCACGCAGCAATCCGTAATTGATAAGTTTATTGAACGGTTAAGACCTGGGGGGTATTTATTTTTGGGGCACACTGAAACCTTGGCAGGGACAAAAAGCGGCCTGTTTTCTGTGGCTCCAGCGGTTTTCAGAAAACAGCTTTAGAAAAATTCCACCCACTTAAGAGTACAATTCCATTTGATTAAAAAAATATGAGATTTCAAACGACGCGCTTTCAGGCGAATCAGAGCCATGAACCGCATTCTGTTCTTTATTGGTTGCAAAATCTTTTCTAATGGTCCCTGTATCTGCCTCTTTGGGGTCGGTTGCGCCCATAAGTCTGCGGTTACGCGCTATGGCATCATCTCCATTAAGCACCATAATAACTACAGTGCCTGACGACATGAACATGGTAAGGCTATCAAAAAAAGGCCTGTTTTTATGCACTGCATAAAAACCTTCGGCTATTTCCTTGGTTAAGTGTACCATTTTCATGGCGACAATTCTAAAGCTGTTTGTTTCAAACCGTTTTATGATATCGCCAACATGTCCGTTTGCAACAGCGTCTGGTTTAATGATCGATAATGTTTTTTCCATACTCTCTAAAAGCCTCGCTATTTTTTAATGGGTGATTGTTTCTGAGATAATCTCTTCTTTTTTTTCTTCCGGCATGAAAGTAAAGATATCTTCTTTTATATCGCTGAACAGTGTCTCGCCTGGCGCAAGGTTTAAGGCATGTACCAGCACTTCATCTGCATGCGATACCAGTACAACCTCAATCTGCTTTAATATCGGAGCAGGGATATCCGATATATCTTTTTTATTGTCAGAAGGGATAATCACTTTTTGGATTCTGCCGCGATGGGCTGCAAGAATTTTTTCTTTTAATCCGCCGATCGGCAGAACACGACCGCGCAGTGTGATCTCGCCTGTCATGGCAACATCTTTTCGGGCAGGCCTTTTAAGAAGTGATGAGACAATAGAAGTGGCTATTGCAATCCCTGCTGATGGACCGTCTTTGGGTATGGCTCCTTCTGGCACATGTATATGAATATCAACATTCTGGTAGAAGTCAGCCTTAATGCCAAGCTGTACAGACCTTGATCTAACATAACTTAAGGCTGCGAGGGCAGACTCCTTCATGACATCTCCGAGCTTTCCTGTTACATCCAGTTTCCCTTTTCCAGGCATGATAGTGGTTTCAATATTAAGAAGTTCTCCCCCTACCTCGGTCCATGCAAGTCCAGTGGTAAGTCCTATCTCGTCTTTTTCTTCTATCTGGCCGTATCGATATTTAGGAGCACCCAGGTATTTGCTCAGATTCTGTTCGGATACCCTGATTGAGGTGTCGTTGCCAAGTTTAGCCACCTCTCTTGCCGCCTTACGGCAGATGGAGGCGATTTCCCGTTCAAGATTTCGTACCCCTGCCTCGCGGGTATATTCACGGATGATCTTTAACAGAGAATTGTCGGAAACATGAATATTTCCCTCAGTTAAACCATTAGTCTTTATCTGTCGTTCCACAAGAAAGGATTTGGCAATTTTAAGCTTTTCATGTTCTGTATACCCAGGGAGCCTTATAATTTCCATCCGGTCTTGAAGCGGCAAAGGGATGGCTGGAAGGGTATTGGCGGTCGTTATAAAGAGTATCTCGGAGAGGTCGTAGTCAAGATCAAGATAGTGGTCGTTAAACGAGTT
>JAZDIE010000164.1:0-2209 GCA_043805295.1 Pseudomonadota bacterium | reverse complement strand
TTTCGATTTGACGGGAAATACTTATAATGTCACAAAAAGGCGGATGAATCACTACTTTTTCAGCACTTCAAGATCCAAGCGATTAGAAGTGACGTTTGTAATGGCTACTTTAAAATTGCCGAAATCCTTTAAGGCAAGTTCGTCGGCAAGGGCCTGAGGGTCTCCCTTGAAGTCGATGTCCAAAACCCCTCTCTTTCCAGAAAAGGTGCGCTGGTGAATGGCTTTGACTCCCCTCACGCTGTCTTTCAAAAGCGTCTTAAATTTTGTAAATTGTTGATAATCCACCCCGATTATTATTAATTGAACGCTGGTAGCATCCACCACTTCACTTCGCCATGTGGACAATATCTGGGTTATTAAATAATCGCCCAATTGACCACCTGCATTCTGAAGCGCCTTCTTGCCGGCTATATTTTCCGAAATATCTATTCCTGCCGCATGTTTACCATCTGCTGCAACAATTTCGCCGGTATCTGTCCTGATAGCCCTTGCCTCAACCCTTGCCCGACATGAGATCATGTTGCCCAGAACCCCTCCGCTGGTTGCAAATTCACTGAAGGCTTCTCCAACTATAATCACCTCTGCACCATATTGAAGTCCGATTTTGGCAGCAGTTTTATCGTCACCAGCAAGGGCTGCTCTCACCTGATCATTATAACGAATTTTTTTCACCTGAGACTGATCAACAACTTTGAATCCTTTCTCAAGCAATTTTTTTATTATTTCGGTCTCCCCAGCAGGATCCGGCACCTTCCTTCTGGTAAGGTGTTGTTCCGGAATAACCACCATCACTCTGGGCTTGTGCTTCTGCAACATCAAAAGGCCAATAGCTGCCAGGTCATTCTCCAACTTACCAGAAACAACGTAAGCCTTGATTTTAACTCTATAAAGATCGTCCCGAAAAACCTCTTCTAATATGTGATACTTCTGGATATAGCCTGCCGTCTTAGAAAAGATATTATCGCTGATAAGCTGGTAGTTTTCGACTATACTCTCTGACTGAATAAAAGCACCCAAGGCTTGTTCTACCGCCTGACGGAGGGCATCCCAAATAGCTGCATCCCTTGCCATCGCTTGCCCCCCTGCAGTATCCCCCACACCTTCGGCAAGGACTACTAATGGTTCACTGGCTCCGCTTGGCGCAGATAATAAAAATGAAAAAATAACAAAACTGACAAAAACACAAAACGCAATTCTTTGCCTCAAAGACTTACTCATTTCTTTTTTTACGCTCCGTGATATGTTTATTATTATAATTCGATATGCGTGTGTGCTTAATCAAGTCTAATATACTGGACCAACCAAAGTTTTGTAAATCCAACCTATAGTTCCGTCAGCCAGTTTGATTTTAATCCAATTTCCAGACTCTTCCAATTTTTCTATAATAGTCCCCTGGGTTAGAGTAGCGACCACTCTGCTTTTTGCAGATGGTTCCTGCCGGACATTAGCATGACTTCCCTTTACGCTAAGTTCACCTTCTTCAACCGCTGAAGGAGGTGGTGGAGACTTAAATATCGGTTTTCTACCCTCCTTTTTTGCGCTTCGCTCAAATTTTTCTGTTTCTGTTATTAATTGTTCTATTTTTGCTACAGCATTGATATATTTTGAATCTGGTTTTAGATTGGCCGCCTTTTCATACATTTCCTTGGATTTGGTCAAGTTGCCTTTCATTTCATATGCTACCCCTAAATTAAAATGTATGGCCGCACATGTCGGCTTCTTCTTCAAAGCTTCCTTCCAAATACTTATGGCCTTATCCCAAAGCCCTGCTTTTCCATAATCGCAGCCTGCCTTAATCATATCGTTAAGGGCTTTTTGTTCGGGTGTTTGTCGAATTCCAACCATACCAAGCATGTCGGTTTCTTCGTCTTGGGTTTCGAGATATACGTAAGTTGTTTCAACTCTTGGGGTTATCTTCTTCACAAAATTAGCGGCAACGATTTGAGCTGCCTGATCTAACATTTGCTCTTTAGGCCCAAACCCGATTTCCAGACCAGCCTCAACACCTGCAATCAGGAGGTCTGCAACTAAGGAACCCGTAGATTCCTTTCTCCCGCCCTTTTTTTGAGTGGCCGTATTCTTTTTTTCTTCTCTAATGCTTGTTATTATCTCGCCTGTTTGCACATTAATAAACTGTGCGGTAAAGCTGACAAAAACAGTTCTATCAATACAACTTGCGCCGTCAGATGCATAATACTGTCTATCTTCT
>JAZDIE010000163.1:0-8340 GCA_043805295.1 Pseudomonadota bacterium | reverse complement strand
TCATCCGCGTTTTCGTTCAGACACTAACAAAATAGTAACATTGTAACCGTGGAGTTATCCCTATGAATATCAAAGTCTTTTGTATCTCGGTTGCGCTACTGCTTTTGTGTTTTTTTACAGAAAACAAGGCCTTTGCTGCGGATGCCCTATATTCAGGGATAGATTCCTGCAAGCCATGTCATGAAAAGGAGTACAATGCCTTTATTAAGCATGCCCGCAAACGGAATTCTTTTGAGAGCGTGGAAAAGATGAAAAAAGGGCTTACCCCGCAGGAAGTTAAGGGATGCTATGAATGTCACACCACAGGATACGGCAGGCCCAGCGGTTTTGTCTCAGAGTCTGAGACCCCGCAACTTAAAATAGCGGGATGTGAGGTCTGCCATGGTCCAGGCAGTATCCATATTGAGACCCAGCAAAAAGCTGATATCAGGACAAATCTGACTGAAAAAGACTGCGAGTCATGTCACAACGCAGAGCGGGTCAGGGCATTTAATTACAGACCTTTAATATACGGCGGCGGGCATTAATCCCGCTGCAGGCCGCCTGCCTATAATGCCATTTAACCCTCAATTCATACCAAAGTGGATAGCATGGGAGGTTACGGAAAAGTGCAACCTTCATTGCATTCATTGCCGTTGCTCTTCTGACCTTGCCGCGCCGTCAGGGGACTTTACTACAAATGAGGCTTTTAGACTGCTCGATGATATAGCCTCGTACTGCAAGCCTGTGCTTGTATTGTCGGGCGGAGAGCCGCTTCTTAGACCTGATATATTTGAAATTGCCAAATACGGCACAGGGCTTGGACTGAAGATGGCAATGGCCACCAATGGCGTTCTGGTTACGGACAAGCGGGTTTCGCAGATGAAAGATGCAGGGCTCCGTATCTGCTCGCTTAGTCTCGATGGATCAAGCGAAGAAATCCACGATGATTTTCGTAAACAAAAAGGGGCGTTTAAAGCGGTATTGCGCGCTGCGGAGTGCTTCAGGCAAAACAATATGGAGTTTTTGATAAACAGTTCCTTTACCCGCAGAAATCAGCATGACATAGAAAACGTCTATCAACTCTCAAAAAAAATCGGGGCAAAGGCATGGTATCTTTTTATGATAGTGCCTACAGGAAGGGGGGAGGAGATAATGTCTGAGCTGATCTCTCGCGACGACTATGAACGCATTCTGGAATGGCATTATCAGGCAGAGCAAGGAGAAAAAGAGCTTTTGATGCGGCCTACGTGCGCTCCTCATTACTACCGTATAACACTACAGAAGGCAAAAGAGGAAGGCTCAAAGTACGAGCGCAGAAACCTTTCATTTTCAACCGGAGGAAACAAGGGGTGTATAGCAGCCCAATCTATCTGTTTTATCGATTGTTTTGGGAATGTAAATCCCTGTTCATACTTTCCGGTGAGCGCAGGGAACATAAAGCAAACCCCTTTTAAAGAGATTTGGGAAGAGGCTGAAATATTTCGCGAACTGCGCGATTTTAGCTCCTACAAAGGAAAATGCGGCAGGTGCGAGTATATTAATGTCTGTGGAGGATGCAGAGCGCGCGCCAGGGCTGTGTCTAATGATTATCTTGCAGAAGAGCCGTTCTGTACCTATATGCCGCGAGGAGTTCCTGCATGACAGACTATCGTTTTATCAGGGCCTGTTTCAGGGAGCCGGTTGATATGACGCCTGTATGGCTCATGAGACAGGCTGGAAGATACATGTCCGAATACCAGGCCATACGGGAGAAGGTGGATTTTCTTGACATGTGCAAAACTCCGGAACTGGCCGCCAAGGTGACGCTTCAGCCTATAGATAAGCTTAATGTGGATGCGGCTATCCTGTTTTCAGACATCCTGGTGCTCCCAGAAGCCATGGGGATCGATTTGAGTTTTGGCAAGGGGATGGGGCCGAGGCTTGATCCTCCTGTAAGATCCATGTCGGATATTGACCGTTTGAAAACGATTGATCCTGAATCCTCGCTTTTGTTTGTGTTGGACACCATACGTATTCTCAGGAAAGAGCTTGAGGGGAGGGCGCCGCTCATAGGCTTTTCCGGAGCGCCGTTTACACTTGCGACATACCTTGTAGAAGGAGGTAGCTCAAAGGATTTTATCCATGCCAAGACAATGATGTTCAAGGAGCCTGAGTCAGCGCACGCCTTGTTTGATAAGCTGAGCGATTCTGTGGCCTTATATCTGAATGCGCAGATTGAGTCAGGTGTTCAGGCTGTCCAGTTGTTTGACACGTGGGCGGGCATCTGCTCTCCAATTGATTTCAAGGAATTTGTCGCCCCTTATGTGCAGAAGGTGATTGGCTTATTAAACAGGAAAAACATTCCGGTTATTTACTACGCTAACGGCGGATCAACGCTTTTGCCGCAGATGGCAGGACTTGGAGCGGATGTCATAGGTATCGACTGGCGAATAAACATAGACGATGCCTGGAGCAAGATCGGCTATGATAAGGCTGTTCAGGGGAATCTTGATCCATGCGCTCTTTTTATGGACCAGCCTGGGCTTGAAGCCCGTGTCAGGGATATCCTGGCTCGGACAGCGGAAAGGCCAGGGCATATATTTAACCTGGGGCATGGCGTTTTGCCGGAAACGCCTGTTGAAAACGTTCAGGCGCTGGTGAAGATGGTTCATAGTTTGTCGGTCAGGAGCAATACTTAGGCTTGAGCGAACAAGAAAAAATAGGGATAGTTCTTTTGAACATGGGAGGCCCTGATTCGCTTGATGCGGTCAAGCCGTTTTTATATAACCTGTTCAGCGACAGGGATATCATCCGCCTGCCCGGCCCTTATATTTTACAGCGCCTGTTAGCAAGTGTCATCTCAGCCAGAAGGTCCGGCAAGTCTAAAAAATATTATAAAGCTATTGGCGGGAAATCGCCTATTTTAGAGATCACTTCAAGACTGGCGGATAAGCTTTCAGCCTTTCTTACACAGCATGGCATTCCAGCCGAGTGCTTTGTGGCCATGCGATATTGGCATCCTTTTGCCGAAGACGCCCTTCAGTCTGTTAATGCCCGCGGGATCAAGAGGGTGGTTGGGTTTTCTTTATACCCCCAGTATTGCAGCGCGACAAGCGGGAGCAGTATACGCGACCTGAAAATAACGACAGAAAAGTTGCAACACGATCTTGTTTTGTCGTTCATAGACAAGTTTTATAATTACCCTGACTATATCGCTTGCCTCCAATCGAGAATTGAAGATGCCCTGGAGAGTTTGCCTCAAGAAAAAAAAAGCCAGGCTCACTTAGTATTCAGCGCCCACTCTGTCCCAAAAAAGCTTATTAAAGGCGGGGATCCGTATTTTGATCATACCAGGAAGACATTCGATATGGTGATCGAGAGGTTCAGAGGGTTTTCTTGCCACCTTTCCTTTCAGAGCAGGTCAGGGTCGGCTAAGTGGCTTGAGCCAGACACTATGACCCTTCTTGACAACCTTGTCTCTTCTGGAGAAAAAACGCTTATCATAGTTCCTATTAGCTTTGTCTCAGACCATGTGGAGACCCTTTATGAGATCGATATCCAGTACAGGGCGCTTGTGGAACGTCAGGGCGGAACATTGGTTCGCACCGAGTCGTTTAACGACGCGGATGATTTTGTCGTTTGCCTGGCAAGTATTGTAAGGGAACATCTGATTTCAACATGATTGACAGATTTGTAAAAAACTTGCCTGCCGCATCACAGCCATCAACCAATCTCCCAAAGTTATGGATTGATAAAAGCCATTCCGAAGTTATTAAGCTGACTATCCAGGGACATCTTGATTCAGATTCCACGGAAATAATATGGCAGGAGGCGATAGCGGCGCTCGCAACTCAGTCTGCGGTCAGATCAGTGGTAGTAGACGCCTCAGGGATTAGTTATTGTGATATTTCAGGGATTGCGCTTCTGTTTGAACTTTGCCGTCGCGGTCAGGGCGCTGGCAATAAGGTTGAGATACTTGGACTACGGCAAGAGTTTAAACAACTTTTCGATCTGTTTGAGCCAGGGGAATTCGAGTCGTATACGTCTGTAACTGAACAGCGCGAGTCGCTTCCTGTCGAGATCGGGATGGCTGTATCCAAGGTCTGGGAAGACATGCGCTTGCTAGTCTGCTTTGTAGGAGAACTTACAATAGCGCTTATGCGGGTAATTGCAGCCCCTCGCCGGTTGCGATGGAAAGACCTGATAACCGCAGTTGAGCAGGCTGGCGTGAATGCTCTCCCGATTGTTGCGCTGATCAGTTTTCTGGTCGGCCTGATAATGGCCTTCCAGGCGGTGATCCCTATGCGTCAGTTCGGGGCAGAGATATTTGTGGCTGATTTAATTGCGTTAACCATGCTGAGGGAGCTGGGTCCGCTTATGACAGCCATTGTGCTCACAGGCCGTTCAGGGTCGGCTTTTGCGGCAGAGTTGGGCACTATGAAGGTAAATGAGGAGATTGACGCGTTGACTACCATGGGGCTTGATCCGGTCCAGTTTTTGGTGGTGCCAAGGGTTATTGCGGCCATTGCAGTAACACCGCTGCTTTCGGTCTTTGCCGGAGTGGTGGGGGTATTGGGCGGTTCGATTGTGCTTTTATCTATGGGGTATACGTTTTCATCCTATATACAGGAGGTGATCTCCGCAGCGACTTACATTGATATGGCGGGCGGGCTTTTTAAGTCCATAGTGTTCGGCTGGATAGTGGCTGCAATAGGTTGTTTACGCGGACTTCAGACAAAGATTGGCGCGACCGCTGTGGGAGAGTCAACGACAAGGGCAGTTGTGACAGGGATTGTGCTGATTGTGGTTATTGACGGTATATTTTCTGTGGTATACTACTACATTGGAATTTAGTGCCTGAACGAAAACTTTCAATTTGGTTCAAGGTCAAGGAAGGCGAAAATTTTAACCGGAGGAATACATTGAGTATTTTGAGGATTAAAATCTGAGCCTGACGTAGAGATTGAGCCAAAGGGGAGGTTTTTGTTTAGGCACTATTTAGGTGACGGAGACGCACAATGGACAACACACAAGACATCCGTTGGATTCAGCGGTTTAATCATTTTTGCAAAGCGCTTAGCCAGTTGACAAGGTTTATCGAAAAAGGCGAATTGAACGAATTTGAACAACAGGGCTTGATTAAAGCCTTTGAATACACCTACGAACTCGCTTGGAATACCATCAAAGATTACTTTGAGGCTCAGGGGGAAACCGACATCCAGGGGAGCCGCGATGCCTTTCGTTTGGGATTCAAACGAGGATTGATTGAAGACGGCAAAACATGGATGGATATGATTAAAAACAGAACCTTAACGACTCACACTTATAATGAAAACATTGCCGAAGAGATTTCCATCGCAATTGTCAAAAAGTATTATTCTGAATTTATTACGCTCCGGACCAAATTGCAAAACCTTAAGGACAATAACTCATGACGCGTTGCTGTTCTGGGCTTGAAGAAAGTGATATAGAGGCAATCTGCGCGGTTCTGGCGCGCTATCCGCTGGTGGAAAAGGCCATCCTTTACGGTTCACGCGCTATGGGCAATTTCAAAAACGGCTCGGATATTGACCTGACTCTTATAGGCGGCGAATGCCTGACTTTGGATGTCCTTTACCGCATTATGGACGATATTGATGACCTGCTTTTGCCTTACACATTTGATTTGTCGATTTTGAGCTATATCACCGACTCAGACGTGCTGGAGCATATTCAGCGCGTAGGCATTACGTTTTATGAGACAAAACATGAACCAGGACACTATCATTCGGGTTGAGCATCTCACGGCAGGATACGGTGACAAGCCTATTCTAAAGGATATTTCCTTTGATGTGAAGCGTGGAGAGGTTTTTACCATTATTGGGGGATCGGGTTGCGGGAAGAGCACTCTTTTAAAGCATATGATCGGGTTGCATAAACCATTGTCTGGTCGCATATATATCGACGGGCAGGATATACTGGCAGAAGAAAAAGGTGGCCGGTTGAGGTTTTTAAAAAAGATCGGGGTTATGTATCAAAGAGGAGCGCTGTTCGGATCCATGACGCTCCTTGAGAATGTGCGGCTCCCGCTGGAAGAGTTTACAGGCTTGCCGCTTGCTGCAATGAATTTGATCGCTATGATGAAAATAAAACTGGTTGGGCTTCACGGGTTTGAGGCAAAAAAGCCTTCTGAGCTTAGCGGAGGCATGCAAAAGCGCGCAGCCATTGCGCGCGCAATGGCGCTTGATCCAGAAATACTTTTTTTGGATGAGCCGTCATCAGGACTCGATCCCATTACTTCTGTGGAGGTGGATCATCTCATCCTTAATCTTGCCCATACCCTTAATATGACATTTGTGGTCGTTAGCCACGACCTGGCCAGTATATTTACTATATCAGACAGAATGATTTTGCTTGATGCAGGCATTAACGGTATTGCTGCTACGGGCAGGCCTCATGAGTTGCGGGAAAAAAGTGAAAATAAAACGGTCAGGCGCTTTTTAAACAGAGAGATCATGCAGTAATGTCAGAACATCCAAACTATTTTAAGATCGGTTTGTTTATAATAAGCGCTACAGTCATAGGCGTGGTTGCAATCTCTGTGCTTGGCGCAGGCGTTCTTTTTAAAAAGACTATTATGGCGGAAACTTATTTTGAGGAGTCGATTCAAGGGCTTGACACAGGCTCTCCTGTGACTTTTAGAGGGGTTAAGATCGGGAAGATTGAGGATATTACCCTTGTAAGCAAAGCGTACAATACGCCGTATAGATACGTGCTTGTGCGCATCTCTCTTTTTCCTGAGGCATGCCCTGCCAGCGCAGAGGAGTTGGCGGCAGAATCTCCGGCAAGGATAGACAAAGGGCTTCGTGTGCGCTTGAGTATGCTCGGTCTTACCGGAGCGGTAAGGCTTGAGGCAGACTATTTTGACCCAAAGCGCAACCCCCCGCTTAAGATAGACTGGACTCCGCGTTATCTATATATACCTTCTGCATCAAGCACCATCAGCCGGGCAAGCGAGAATCTTGACAGGATTATGAAGTCTTTTGAGGAGATCAATTTTCCAAAGATGGGAGAGACCCTAGCCGCAGCGCTTAATATTTTGACAAAGGCGTCAGGCGAAATGAATCTAAAAAAAACAGGAGAAGAAGTGCGTCTGCTGGTTACAGAACTTAGAGGCACAAACCAACAGATTGCGCGACTTCTTGACGCCGACAAGTTGACATCTGTATTGCAGGATGCGTCAGATATGATGTCCGCTGCCAAGCGTATTGTGACAGCGTCGGAAGCGCCTATCTCCAGACTTGAAGAAACGCTGCTTAAAACATCTGTTGTTATGAATGGTCTGGCGGAAAAGTTTGAGGCGCTTTCAGGGAACGTCCCCGAAAACCTTATACGGCTAAAGACCACCATCAGGCGGCTGGATGGCCTTATTGCCCGGCAGCAACAGGATGTTGAACTGACAATGAAAAACATGAGGCTGATCTCTGAAAATCTCAAGGATTTTACGGAAAATATAAAGCAATATCCATCCGAGCTGATTCTGGGATCGCCTCCTCCTCGTGTGGAACCAGGAGCAGGGGAGTGAATCAAAACATCATGCACCGCTTAATAATAATGCTTTTGCTTCTTATTGCTATAGCGGGCTGCGTTAAGCTTGAGCGGCCATCTCCGGTCAAACGGCGGTTTATGCTGGATATGCCTAAGCGGGAGGCGTGCTATATTGCAAGCAATAAAGCCCCTACTCTTAAGGTGCGTCCTGTTTTGACTTTTCCGGGGTATGATGCAAAAGGGTTTGTATATTGCAGAGGGGACGGCGTATATGAATCTGATTTTTATAACGAGTTTTTTATTTCGCCCTGTGAGATCATTACCGGAGCGGTTAGTCAATGGCTTAACGGGTCTGGTATTTTTCGATATGTCGTAGGTTTTTCAAGCTATACTGAGCCATCTTTTATATTGGAAGGAACCCTGGTGGGGATGTATGGAGATTACAGCGACAAAAAAAGGCCAAAAGCAGTCATGGCCTTGGAGTTTCTGCTTATTGATGACTCTACTCCAACCCCTGAGGTCTTAATGAAAAAAGAATATCGCAAAGAAATAGATTTAGCAGGGAGCAGCTCATCATATGCCCTTGTGAAGGGGTGGGGCAAGGCGCTTGAGGCTATATTGGTTGTTTTAGAAAAAGATATAAAACTTGTTTTAGACAAGGAACACTGAACCTATAAACGGTTCAACTACGGTATGGTTCAAGCTCTTTAAGTAAATCTTCTTTTATTGCAAAATTCAGGTTTTGAGCTTTGTCGCAATGTTCTATTGCGGCCTCAAAGTCTCCGTTTGCTGCGTAAGCCACTGCCAGGTTGTTGTGCGCCAGGGCAAATCCTGGCTCAAGTTCTAAGGCCT
>JAZDIE010000162.1:0-3360 GCA_043805295.1 Pseudomonadota bacterium | reverse complement strand
ACCCCCTAATCCCCCCTAATCCTCTTATATCGCAGAATGGGGTCAAGTCTACTGTTGACCCAGGATTTTGAAAAGCGGAAGTGGTTTTGGCGTCAGGGCAGGGCTAACCAAGACCGGAAACTTTTTTACGCCTCCGAAGATTGCAATGGTCTTAGCAACTCTTCCTTTGCCTTTGCGAATTCTTCTTCGCTGATCATTTTTTTCTCAAGGAGAAAGGCAAGCTGCGTCAACTCTTTTACGTTGGATTTATGCGAGTTTTCAATCTGTTTAAAGGAATTAGCCGAAAGCTCTGGACGTGAAAACACGTCATTTGGTCGTCCGAACCTTACTGCAAAAAGCCCACCCAGAAGGTCGATCTCAACACTACGGCCTGCAAATATAGGATCACTCAATGCATCACGGAGTGTTTTCCCCTGCTCCTTCATCCTTTTAATAAAAAAATAAAAGCCTGTTCCGATAATAATAGCTCCAAAAAAGAATATCCAGCCAAGATAGTCGAACACCCCCTTGAAAAAGAGGATAACAAGACCTGCTCCTAAGGCGATGAGCACATTTAAAAACAGTACAAGATAGGCGAGGAAAAAACCTTTAACTACTTCGCCTCTTTGTTTTTTTGTTTTTTCTTTCATAATCTTATTTATCGACTCTTCATAAAAATTGCCAAAGGGCAATCTTCGCACCTCGGCGCTCTTTTCATGCAGAGCGTATTCCCAAGATATACAATGAGGGCGTGGTACTCGTTATACATCTCTACATCCTGCGGAAGTATGCGCATAAAAAGATCGCGTACCATATCATAGGATGCGTCCTCTTTGATTAATCCATGCCTGGATAGTATCCGTTTTGTATATGCGTCCACCACAAAGCTTGGCTTTTCAGCGGCGTACAAAATAATACTGTCAGCGGTCTCCGGCCCTATCCCTTTTATCCCCAGCAATTCCATTCTTAGGGTCGCCATGTCGTTTCTGAAAAGTTTATCAAGGGAGCCGTCATATTGGTTGTATAAAAACCCGATAAACGACTTTAATCGCCTGGCTTTTATGTTGTAATATCCGGAAGATCTTATAAGTTGAGCCAGTTCTTCTTCGGGAAAAAGATATAGCTTTTCACTGGAAAGCGCATTATGCGCCTTTAGATTGGCAATGCTCTTTTCAACATTACGCCAGGATGTATTCTGTGTAAGAAAAGCCCCAACAATGACCTCAAACCTTGATTCCGCAGGCCACCAATACCTGGGGCCGAACGTGGAAAAAAGGAGGCTATATATTGCTGGAATCGCCTCTTTGGGAGAGGCTTTTATTAATAGATTCGCCTGCATTTGCAAAGTAAATGGTCCTATGGGGAAAAGGGATATCAATACCGAGTTCATCAAATCGTTTCTTGATTCTCCGGTTCATCTCACGTCCAACTGTCCATTGTTTAATGGGAAGTGTCTTGATGCGCGCTTTAATAATCACCGCAGAATCAGAAAACTGATCAACTCCCAGGATTTCAAACGGTTCGAGGATAAAAGAACTAAGTTCTTTGTCCAGCAGCGCCTCTTCGCCTATATTGCGAAGCGCCTCCACAACCCTGTCTGTATCCTCTTTATAGGCGACTCCTATATCAAACACATAATATGAAAATTCGTGGGTCATATTTGAAAGTGTGTTAATAGCGCCGTTTGGAAAAACATGTACTGTGCCATCATTACCTCTCAGGATAGTGGTTCTGAGGTTTAGTTCTTCAACCAGGCCGCCTGTTCCATTTATAACAGCCACATCCCCTACGCGGATTCTATTCTCAATAGTCAAAAACATGCCGCTTATAATATCGCGCACCAGGTTTTGGGCACCAAAGCCCACAGCCAGACCAACAATTCCGGCGCTGGCAAGGATTGGTTTTAAATCAAGACCAAATTCTGCAAAGATCATCATTGTCGCTATGGTCAGTATGGTTCCTCCTACTATTTTCTGAAATATGCGGCCTAATGTGGTGGCTCTTTTTTCAGCCTCAATTGCTGGAGTTTTCCGGTCATAAAGCATTCGCAATGCAATTTCTTTTTCCAGCCTTATAATCAGAAGTTTTGCGGATTCAAAACCGACTATACCCAATATCACAATAAGAGGGACCCTCACCGTGATCCTGACTATTCCGCTGTTGGAGGTAAGGAGCGCATAGGCGTGGAGACCCCAAATATCAAGTATCGCCAGGGTTGTAGCCAGCGCAATCCCCCATTTTCCTGCTTTTCCCGCAAAATTCACATAACGTCTTAACAGCCCTTCCAGCCCGGAATTTTTTGTCTGCCAGCTATCGCTTATCCGAACCAGTTTCCCGAACATAGTATTCCATACCAGCCATGCGACTACAGCGAGGAGCGCAATCCCCAGGCTTTTCAAGGTCGCCAGCAACAAGTATCGATATGTATTGGTAAGGCCAAGCACAGGAAGTATGAGCACTACACCGAGATAAAAGGCAAAAACCAGATAGAGCCTCTTCGCAGCATAGTTCCACACCTTTTTCAGCGAAGACTTCCAATTCGGATCATGTTCCATGATAGAAACTGAAAACCTGTCGCCAATCTCTTTTTTCCATTGAGCTAAGATAATACCCAAAAACAGGCTAATTCCAATTCTGTGAATTAAAGTAAAAAAAGCAGAGATTGTGGCGCGGTTAAAGATAACTGACGGAATGATGAAAACATAAACCCATAGGGAAAAGAGCATTACCCGCCGGGTCCAAACCTTAATAAAACTATGAACATGATCAGGAAGAGATGTGGGAAGCGATAAAAGACGCATAATGCCAAAGCAAATACTTAACGCGCCAGCTTCCCATATCAGAAACGACTTTGTTTTTGCGTCTATGTTTGTTATCGAGAAAAAGGCTGAGGCAAAGACAAATAGCGCGACCCATGGGAGTATCATCAGGGCGGCTTTTGCCGTTATTGTTCGAAATCCTTGCGCACGTCCTAAGTTGTTTGAGTCTTGTTTTTTCAGTAAAATCCTGGAAGCGCCCCTAAACAAAAACCAGATTATTAGTGTGGCAATGAGCGCAAGAGAAGCACGCAGCGCAAAATTTATAAGGTTGATTCTATTTTCTGACACATTTACAAAGAGTCTCAAATCTTCATAGCTGACAGGGATTTTGCTCAGATCTTCTTTTGCGTCATTTAGAAAAGTCTGGATTTTTTCGCGTAATTGTTTGTAGGTTAAAAACAGGTTCCCTGGCAAAACCACAGGGGATTGAGAACCAGACTCAAGTTGATTCGCTATTTTTTTTGCATTGAGTATGGCGCGAAGTTGTGCAGCGAGTTTCCCGGCTTGCTCTGGATTTTCAAGAAGCTCCAGAGCTTCTTGGATATCGTCGTTACCTGGTGGG